>CAIMNT010000192.1 GCA_903842855.1 uncultured Actinomycetes bacterium | reverse complement strand
TTGAGAGATCTGCGATTGTCTTGGCCTTTGCGATCTTCGACTTTGTGGTCGTGATTAAAGCTTGGGCAACATCGTAATAACCAGTTGAGAAGTCAACCGCTTTGGCACGATCAGGAGTGATCGATACTTCGTTGATATCGAAATCAAATGCCTTCTTACCAGGCTGGATGACAGTATTGAAGGATGCGTGTACCCACTTCACCTTCGACGCTGGGTAGCCAAGTTGCTTGGCAACTGCATAGGCAACCGCTGATTCAAATCCCTTGCCATCTGAAGGTTTGTTGTTATCAAACCAAGGTGTGTAGGCAGGGTCGTCAGTTCCGATTGTTAGTACGCCTGGGGTGAGTGTTGGAAGGGTCGCTGCGCTGGCCGAATTTGCGGCGATGCCAAATGAGATGGATGCGAGGAGCGCAGCGAGGGTGACTGCTGTACCTAATTTCTTCTTGTTCATGTTCTTTAACCTTTCGAGCAGAGCGATGCTCTGCAAAATACGGGGCTAGTGCCCGCGCTTGCCAGACTTTCTGGCCTGGTCTTCACCCGGAGCACCCCACCGCGGAGGAGGGTTGCTGATCGACGAGCCGGGGCTTGAAATCGATGCTCTTGACCGAGCCAAACCCTAGCAAAGCGTCTTTGGAAGGCGAAATTGCGAACTATTTGCAGCCTTTAGGTACCTGGGCTCACCGTCGACATGTTGAAATCATCAAAGACAAGGGCTGGGGTAGCCGTTCGCATCAGGTCTTCGAATTCACGAGTTGCTGTGATGTTTGTGGCGCTTGCCGAAGAAATGCGTGCCAAGAGTTCAACGGGGGATTCATTCCATCGAAAGTTATTTACTGCACCAGTTACTTCGCCATTCTTGATTTCATATACGCCATCGCGTGTAAGTCCAGTGAGGAGGCTGGTCACGGGATCAACCATACGGATATACCAAAGTGTGGTGAGTAACAATCCATCTTTAACTTTTGCTATCTGGCTATTGAGATCTCCGGTTGCGCCAGGAACTTCGAGCACCACATTGTCACCACCGGCGCTATAGGGAACACCCGTTTTTTCTGAAACTGAGCGCGATGCAATCAGGCCATTTAACTTTCCATCTTTAATAAACTCCCATTTGCTTTGTGGAAGTCCGTTATCAAAGACGGAGCTAAAGGGACCGCTGTTAGTGGCAACGTTGAAGGGACTACTCTCCAGACCTTTATAAGTGTGATCGCTATAAATATTGAGTGGAAGTTTGGAAAAGGTCTCACCGATGCGAGTCTTTCCAATTTCACCCTTCTTTGAATATACAGAACGGCCCTCAGCGGCATCACGCGCTGGCGAAGTCCAGAGTAGGAAAGCTAGAAGATCGGCTACCGACCCTGATGGAAGAACTGTCTGATAACGTCCCGCTGGCTTGGCTACCGATCGTGATTGCCACTCAAGGCGTTGGCGGATTCCAAGATCAACTCCGGCCAGATCGACATCCGAGAAATCTCGAGTTGCGCGTCCCTCCCATGTGGAGCGGGTGCGATTGTGAGACTTTCCTGTCATCTCGAGGCGACCCGCAGGTTGATCGTGCCTTAATCGAAGTCCACCCTTGGATCCCAACCATGTTGTGGTGTGATTATGTTCGGCATACCCAAAGAGTTCGATCGAATCTGCTTTGGAACGCGAGAAGAGCTCACCCAAGGCAGGTGCAAATTTGGTAAAGACCTCAGGACCAGTGGGGTTGTGTGCTGCCGACCAATCACCCAGGGCTTTATCTTGTAAGAGCGGTGCTTCATCATCGGCTTTACCAGCGGCGATTGCAACTCGTCCCGCCTCCTTAGCAATTGCGCCAACCTCATCAAGTTCTACATTTGTTCTGCTTACTGAACCGGTTGCGACTCCACCTTCAACTGCCACGAATGCGATAACCGTGACCGTCTGTTCTGCGATAACACCATTAGTCGTCAATGTGCTGCTTGCCCAACGCAAATTTGCTTGCGTCTTTGATTCAACGATAACAATGCAATCGTCGTAATCCG
>CAIMNT010000191.1 GCA_903842855.1 uncultured Actinomycetes bacterium | reverse complement strand
GTTCCGGCCAATGCTGCTGATTGGAGTTTTGATCCATTTGTTGGAGATATCAAGGATGGTTATGTACGGGGCCGTGGCGCTGTAGATATGAAAGATGGCGATGCCATGTTCCTCGCTATCGCGCGTTCTTGGGCTCGCACTGGGTACGTACCACCACGCAATATTCTCCTCGTCTTTTTTGCAGATGAAGAAGCTGGAAGTTCATTTGGTTCACGTTGGATGGTCGCTAACCGTCCTGAAATTTTTGAGGGTTACTCCGAAGCAATCTCGGAGGTCGGTGGATTCTCCGTAACAATTGCCGGTGGACATCGCCTCTACTTCATTGAAACCGCCGAAAAGGGAATTCAATGGATGGAGATTACCGCGCACGGAACTGCGGGACATGGCTCATTTATTAATCATGACAATGCCGTGACGAAATTGGCCAGAGTTATTGACCGCATTGGAAGCCATGTCTGGCCACAACGTGAAACCGCAACAGGCGCTAAATTCTGGGGAAAGATCGCGGAGTTAACTGGTGAGAAATACGATCCAGCGCGAGCAACGGATTTATTGAAACACATTGGTGGAGCAGCGCGCATGATGGGTGCAACAACTCAGAACACGGCCAATCCATCAATCCTTAACGCCGGCTACAAGGCCAACGTCATTCCAGGTTCAGCAACTGCTGTCGTAGATGGTCGTTTCCTACCTGGCTTTGAACATGAGCTAGAGGAGACAATCCGTCAGTTGGTGGGGGAAGATGCAGATATCTCTGTGCAAGTTCGCGACAAAGCGCTAGAGGTTGATTTCTCTGGACCACTCGTTGAGGCAATGAGCGCTGCAATTCTTTCGCAAGATCCTGAAGGTGTTCCAGTTCCATATTTAATGAGCGGCGGAACGGACAATAAGGCGCTGAGTGATCTCGGCATTATCGGTTATGGATTTAGCCCACTTAGCTTACCGGCAGATTTAGATTTCTTTGCCCTCTTTCATGGAGTGGATGAAAGAGTCCCTGTTGAAGGCGTTAAGTTCGGAGTGCGAGCGCTCGTGAACTTCTTCGAAAACTGCTAACTAGACTCTCTGGGAAGAGATTTCATCCAGAGCATCTCTAACTTGCTGTGGGAGTTCTATCTCTTCAACTGACAATGCGCCTCTGAGCTGTGCTCCAGTTCTGGCGCCTACTATCGCGCTACTCACTCCGGGCTGATCTCGTACCCATCCCAAAGCCACTTCAGTGGGTGAATAACCCAATCCTTCGGCGGCTACACAGACCGCATCCACAATGGCTCGGGATCTGTTATCCAAATAAGGAGCGATAAAACCAGAGAAATGTGGGCTCGCTCCTCTGGAATCTGAAGGCGTGCCAAGGCGATATTTACCCGTGAGAACACCTCGTCCAAGCGGTGACCAGGCGATGAAACCTAAACCGACATATTCAGAAGCGGGTAGTACATCGCTTTCAACGCTTCTATTGAGTAATGAGTATTCAGATTGGATGGAGCTGAGTGGAACTTTCCCAAAGAGGGGATTTTGCAAAGTAGCTGCACGCGCCATCTGCCACGCTGCGAAGTTAGATATTCCCACATAACGAACCCGACCACTTGCGACTGCGTAATCCAGAGCGGAGAGAGTCTCCTCTAGTGGGATATTAGAATCCCATTGGTGTACCTGCCAGAGATCGGCATATTCGATTCCAAGTCTCTCAAGAGAACCATCGAGATCTTTAAGCAGAGAGGCTCTGGAATTGTTAATCACTCTCTCACCTTGATTGAAAGATATTCCGGCTTTGGTGGCAAT
>CAIMNT010000190.1 GCA_903842855.1 uncultured Actinomycetes bacterium | reverse complement strand
ACTTTTTCTAATGGAGTAAAGACGAATCGTGATGCCTGGGCCTATAACTTCGATTCTAATTCGCTTTCAAAAAACATGAAGGAAATGATTGATTTTTACAATCTTCAAATTGGAGAATCGGAAGTCAGTACTGACGATAACAAGATTAGTTGGGATCAAACTCTTCTGGCTGACTTAAAGAAAATGAAAAGGGCACAATTCGAAAAATCTAGTATTAGAAGGGCAACTTATCGACCTTTCATCGATACCAACATGTATTTTTCAAGGATGTTCAACAATAGTGTTTACCAGATTCCAAAATTTTTCCCAGAAACAGATTCTCAAAACCTAATTATTTCAATAAATCAGATGAGTACTAAGAATTTCGATGCGTTTATGACTAAGTCGATTCCGGACGTTCAATTGAGTGGGAATGGTCAATGCTTCCCACTTTATGTCTTTAGTGAAGTGGAGAAGGAGAACTCACTATTCTCAGCGGAATCAGATTCCGAAAGCCAGTCAAGCGCGATTTCTCAACACGCTTTAAAGGCCTTTCAAACTAGATTTGGAGTTGATGTTTCTGCTGAGGACATTTTCTACTACGTCTATGGAATTCTTTGGCATAGAGATTATTTGGAGAAATATGCGAGCAATCTACGCAAAGAAATGCCAAGAATTCCATTCAGCAAAGATTTCTTAACGATAAGTCGGGCAGGAAGGGATCTTGGGCTCCTTCATGTCAATCATACGGCCTGTGCCGAGTACCCTCTTGAGTCAATCAGCACCTCCAAGAAGGCCGATCTGCATTCTCCCATCTCAAAAATGCGGTGGGACGTTAGGGCAGACGAGCCCACCTTGCTAATAAGCGACGGACTTTCTCTAACGGGGTTCCCCAAGAATTATCAGGATTTCACTGTCAATGGACGCTCGCCTATTGATTGGGCAATAGATCGATATCAAGTAAAAACTGATACGTCAAGTGGAATCGTTAATGATCCAAATATCGAGCTTTTGAATTTGGGTGGCGTGATTTCAATAATCAAACGACTTGCTTATGTATCGAGTGAATCTCTTAAAATTATTCAAAAGATGCCATCAATCGAAATTATCAAGTAACTATGGCTACGTTAATTATGGGCTGCAGGCCTCAATCTATCCATCTTTCCAATTGCCAGTTCCATGGACTCACTTGTTGCAAAGACGTAGTTTCCAATCACCGTGGAAACTTGGGTGTGTCCAGAAAACTCCATCAATGTCTTTAAGTCTGTCTGCCCAGCCAGTGCAGTGAATGCAGTTTTGCGCAGTTGGTAAAGTTGATAGTCAGGTACACCTGCAGCCTTCAACAGGTTCTTGAATGCCAGTCGGTCACTTTTCTCGTCGCCTAAATGGCCCACCGTGTTAGGGAAGATTAGCTTGTTATCTTTAATCCACTTTGCCTTATTCAAACTCTGGAGTCGCTTGTGGGTAAGGAGGATCTGAACAGTCTCTTGGCTTAGCTTCAGAGTTCGTACGGTCTTTTGCTTTACCTCTTTAGGAACTAATCCTTTTCCTCTGGCTCTCTGAACCTGACGTTCAACTAGAAGTTTGCATTCATCAACATCTAGGTCAGACCACTTAAGTCCTAGCGCTTCTCCTGGTCGAAGTCCCAACATTCCCGCAACTTCAATGCGCGCATGCATCCTTGGATTTTTCATGGCTTCCAAGTAGACCTTTTCCCAATCATTACGAGGAAGTGGCTTTGTAGCCTTAGCAGTGACACTAGGCATCTTTGTATTGCGCACAGGGTTACGAACTAAATCCCCTAAGCGCACCGCATCGTTATATGCCGCCGATAGCGCTGCACGAGTAATTCTTATGGTGCCAGCACCAAATCCGTTAGCGTGCATGTCTCGGAAAAGGTTTTCCACTGTTTTTGTGTTTAACTCCGCTGCTTTTATTTTGCCGATTGCGGGTTCAATATGGTTTTTGATGACACTGATGTAGGAGCGCTGGGTGCTCTCTTGGTCTGGTCCATATTGAGTATTTGCCCATCCGATAAGGAACTCTGCCACTGTCATCTTTGGATTGGTTGCGTAGGTATTTTCACCCAGGTCGCGAGCGCGTCTTTGGTCTGCAACCCAATCTTCTGCCTCTGATAATTTAGTAAAGTTCTTGGTTCGCAGTTTGCCGCTAATGTCTTTTACGGCAGCTTTCCAAACTTTCCTGCCATTTGATTTTGTTATCTGATAGATACTGCCTCGGCCATTGGCTCTCTTAGGCTT
>CAIMNT010000189.1 GCA_903842855.1 uncultured Actinomycetes bacterium | reverse complement strand
TCTTACGCACTACTAATCACGCACACTACCGCATGTAATAAGCCTAGTAAACGCTCAATTATCGAATTTCGTATCCAAATGACTATCCGCGTTGCTACCTCGTTGCTACTCAGGGCATTTCATTTGTCGGAGCCTGGGGCTACCTTTTACTCATTGGCGATAATCAGTTGCCAGCGAATGAACTTCCAGGGGGCTCGAACATGGCTATTTCCACCCGTGCAGCAACCCTGAAGCAAGAAATGGGCGCTGCCCTAAATAAAGAATTAGAGATTGCTCTCAAGGCTTCTTCGGGTGAACGAGCTAATGAAGTTAAGGACGGCGTTCAAACCCGAAAGAAAGGCAACTCTTTTGTCTATGAATTTGAGGAACTCACGGGGTATCCACCTGATGAGGGTGTTCAGGTTTCCTTTACAGTCGGAGAGAAGACATCTAAAGGTAGATACCTAGGCGAGATTAATTCCAAGTTCGTCTTTGAATTTGATGATGACCTGGGAGCAAACATTGCCCAAGGCGCGATTGTAAGCGACCCATTGTTCCTTTTGGAAAAACAGATTTCGATATTGAGTACTGATGGACCCTTTGAGAGCCAGGTCGCACTCTCATCGATTGGATTAGCAGAATATCTAAGCGTTGATTCACTATCTCCAAATAAGAGTTTCATGGATGGACTCAATCAGCTTCAGTCCGATGCGTTGGAAGTGGTCGCAAAGAATTCCGTCACATACATTTGGGGTCCTCCTGGTACTGGAAAAACGACCACCATGGGTTCAATTGTCGCTGCACTCGCAAGCCTGGGGCAAAAAGTGCTGTTGGTATCTAATACGAACTTAGCAATCGATACGGCCCTCGAGAGATGCCTCGATAGATTTAGCGATGTTAAAGAACTAAATGGCGGAGAAATGCTACGCCTAGGTACCATGGTTAAGCCCGAATTGATTAAGAAGTACTCCGCAAAAATAGACCTTGATACCCTCTTTGAAATAGAAGTTGTCCCCCTACGCAAAAAGATTGACACAATCTCTAGCGCATTGAGCAAGAAGAAGAACAAGATAAGTGATTTACTGGAGACACAACGGGAATACGACCGACACCTTGAAAAATCCTTAGGTTCAGCAAAGGCTGAAGAGAAAGTGAATGGGCTCAGAGAAGACCTAAAGAAAGCAAAGAAAGAGATTCCTGCGCTTAAATTACGAATTACAGAATTGGAAGCAGAATTTACTCAAGCTAACTCAAAATCTGGCATAGGCAGAATGTTTTCCAAGTCCCGCAACCCAGGAGCAATTAGGCTCGATATCAATTCTGCGCAATCCAAAAAGGACCAAGCAGATAAAGCGGTGCTAAGAATTTCTTCGGAAATTCCAATCTTGGAGAAGGAAATCGATGAAATAGAACGCGCAGCAGCGACTTCAAAAGCATGGCTTGCGAAACACCCTGATGGACCGAAGTTGAAGACTGAAATTGACTCTTTAAGAAGCGAAACTGCAGTTGATGAAAAAGCCATTGAGGCCATCCAAGAAGAAATTAGCCAGAAGCGCACAGCAATAATGCAGAAAGCGCAGGTAATCGCTTGTACTGCATACAAGCCACTACTCGACAAAGAAATCATCGCCATGAAGTTTGACTGCGTAGTGGTGGATGAAGCTTCAATGCTGCAATTGCCACTCTATTATTGTGCAGCAGCCCTCGCTCAAAAGAGAATTGTGATTGCAGGCGACTTCCGCCAATTGCCTCCAATTGTCCGTGTGGGTTCTAATTCAAGTCGTGGAGATTCACCTGCTGCAGCTTTAGAAGCCGACATGAAGGCACTCATGACTGAAAATGCATTTACAAAATCAGGAGTAATTGCCAAATCGAAAATCGGCGAAAAGAGCACAGAACTGATTGCCCTCCGTGACCAATACCGAATGCGAGAGCCTATTTCAGACCTGATTTCTGAAACTTTTTACCCTGAACACACATTAAGAACCGTGGCTGAGAAAACAGATAAACCAACGCCGTGGGGTAATGAAGCATTTCTTTTCTTTGATACCACTTCGCTTGAACCTGAGTCTTCAACGGTTAATGGCAAGTCTCGTCGAAACCTGATGCACGCTCTTACGGTCCAAGCCATTGCAGAACAGCTATTTGAGAATGGTTGGGAACTTAAGTCGACAGCAAAGAAGTCATTTGGAATCATCACGCCCTATGCAAAGCAATCCAGCTTCATAGAAAGTCTATTAACTACGGACCCTGAAAAGCACGTAAAGGGTGGCATTAGCACCGTCCATAGATTTCAAGGAAATGAACGCGACTTAATGATTATTGATTTAACTAAAGTCGCGTCAGATAGTGAACCCAATCTTGGTAGTTTCATAGGACATCCAGACCCATTGGCGCCAGAAAATGCCATGTGGAATGTTGCAATCAGTAGAGCAAGACAGCACGTAATTATAGTTGGGGATTTTCCAACTCTTGAGAGAAATAGCAGCGCACTTATTTCTCAACTGGTAAATAAAATGAAGAAAAACATGAAGGTTATTGATGCCAGAACAGTAATCAATGAAGAGCTCTTACTGGCATCAAAAAATAAACCAACTACATCTTCTGGCTCAATTTCATGGTTTACGGGTGAAGGTTTCTATAAGGCATTTGAAAAAGACTTAAGAGGCGTCAAGTCCAAAGTCTTCCTTGCTAGCCCCTTCACCACAGCTCAAGGAACTGAAAGATGGATGCAAACATTCAG
>CAIMNT010000188.1 GCA_903842855.1 uncultured Actinomycetes bacterium | reverse complement strand
GTAGATAAGAAAGTGCTCTCCCCCATCTTGCTCGTCAGAGGAGATGGGGCACACCACCTCAATCTCACCATTGCAGATGGGTATCACCGTGCCTGCGCCGTCTATTGGAACAACGAGGATGACTTTATACATGCCCGCATTGCAAGCTGGTCATCTCAATGAGACTGCGCCCATCTAAGAAGTCACAGGAGACTTCTACTGGTGCAGCTGCTGTTATCGCTGCGGGGCGAGCTCAACTCGAACTTTCTTTGAAGGAGGATCCAGGACGCCAAGAGATCCTTAATCGCTACGACCGTCATTCCCAGGATCTGTACGACGGACTGAACGCTGTCTACGCCGTTGACATCATGTTCCCTGATCTGATTCGAATTATTACCGAAGTCCACCGTCAACGTAAGCCTCAATTACGACACCGCGATCAGATGCGCACCTTGCAACCTGATTGGTTCCTGGATTGGTCCCGATCCCACCGTATGCCTCGTGGTGGTTAAGCGCTAAAAAGTAATTCTTAGAGCCTTCGAAATTGCCTTGTGCTATCGTGCAATGGTGATTGAAGCTTCAACAACTAATGCAGTATCTTCTCGTTACAAGTGGGTCGCTCTTACCAATACAACTCTTGGTATTTTTATGGCGACGATCAACTCCTCCATCATCTTGATCTCACTACCGGCGATTTTTCGTGGGGTGGGAATTAATCCACTCTCCCCCGGCAATGTGAGTTATCTACTCTGGTTGCTGCAGGGCTACATGCTCGTGACCGCTGTGTTGGTCATTAGCTTGGGTCGCATCGGTGACATCTTTGGGCGTGTGCGCATCTATAACTTAGGTTTCTTGGTCTTTTCCATCGCCTCAATATTGCTAGCGCTCGATCCGTATCACGCAAGTAAAGGCGCGCTCTGGCTCGTGATCTGGCGTCTAGTCCAAGGCATTGGTGGAGCAATGTTGTTCGCAAATTCATCTGCGATCATCGCCGATGCCTTCCCCGTTGAACAGCGTGGGCTCGCTATCGGCATCAACCAAGTCGCGGCAATCGGAGGCTCGTTTATCGGTTTGATCGCGGGTGGCTTGCTCTCGATTGGTGACTGGCGCCTGGTCTTCTGGGTATCAGTGCCATTTGGATTCTTCGGAACGGTCTGGGGTTACATCAGCCTTAAGGACAACGGAAAGAGAGCCCATGCGACTATCGATTGGTGGGGCAACCTCACTTTTGCACTCGGCTTAACATCGCTATTAGTCGGAATGGTTTATGGAATCCAGCCCTATCACTCATCATCCATGGGTTGGTTCGCACCTAAGGTAATAATCTGCTTTGCGTTATCGGTTATCTTCTTAATCGCCTTCTTTACTATTGAGGTCAAAGTTAAACACCCAATGTTCAATCTTCATTTATTTAAGATCCGTGCATTTGCGATGGGATCGGCCGCTGGGTTCTTGGCTGCTACCGCGCGAGGCGGCCTGCAATTTATGTTAATCATCTGGTTGCAGGGAATCTGGCTTCCCATTCACGGCTATGCCTATGACGCCACTCCACTCTGGGCTGGTATCTACCTCTTGCCATTAACTTTGGGCTTCTTGATCGCGGGCCCTGTCAGTGGCTGGATCTCTGACCGACACGGCGCACGCACACTTTCAACGATCGGTATGTTGCTCTTTGGTGGAAGTTTTGTCGGACTACTTCTAGTACCAACTAATTTCCATTACCTCTGGTTTGCGCTGTTGGTCTTGCTCAACGGAATCGGTGGAGGAATGTTCTCCGCCCCTAATGCAACTGCAGTGATGAATAGTGTTCCCGCAGAAAGTCGTGGCGCAGCCGCCGGGATTCAAGCAGCATTTATGAATTCCGGAATGGTGCTCTCTATCGGGATCTTCTTCTCACTCATGATCGTTGGACTTAGCCGCGCACTTCCAAGTTCTATGTACGCCGGGTTAACAGCCAATGGAGTATCAGCAACGCAGGCACATCAGATAGCTAACTTGCCCGTTGTAGGAAGTCTCTTCGCTTCATTCTTGGGCTATAACCCACTTCAGAGTTTGCTGGGAAGTCAGGCAGCAACTCATGTCACTAACGCAGAATGGTCTACGCTCACAGGAAAGCACTTCTTTCCAAATTTAATCTCTCAGCCTTTCCATCATGGTCTGGTAATTGTCTTTTCGATGGCACTTGCAATGGCGTTAGTTGGAGCAGTATTTAGCGCGTTGCGTGGCTCACGTTATCTACATGATGTTCATGGCAAGGCTTAACCCTTAACTGTTCTATCCTTAAGGTATGGCCGAGTTAACGATCGACGTAGTTAAAGCGCGCTGGAACGAGGTTCTTGATGCCGTGCTCGACGTCGATCGCATTGCTTGGCTGGCATTCTTCGATGCTCGAATTGCATCTGTTGAATCCAATGTAGTGACAATCAATTTCTCTGATCCGCAGAAATTCAGCGGCGATCATAATTTTTCGATGGCGCGCAATCCACGTCACTTAGCTCTCTTGCATAACAAGATTTCCGAGGTCTTCGGGCAACCTCTTGAAGTGCGCGAAGTATGAAGCGCCGCATCGCCTTGCTTGCTCTGGCG
>CAIMNT010000187.1 GCA_903842855.1 uncultured Actinomycetes bacterium | reverse complement strand
GTATAGCGCAGATAATTCTTTGGAGTTGAACCTTCCAAAGGAACAATGGGCTTTCAAAAAGGAGACTGGCGCTTGGCTCTCCAAAGAAACTTTTACACCCGACTATTTGTACGAAGTGGTTTCAGGTTTTACTCAAAATTTCGGAAAATCGACACTGATCTTTCCATGGACAGAATGGATTCACAGATATGGACCACTGAGTGAGGAATGGGCAGATTTTCGTGAGGAGCTAGATCCTGATGAAGATGTAGAGGAATTAGATACTTTTACCAAATCCCAGAAATCCCAAAAGGTCATTGAAAAGATATCGGCATCTGATCCAAAGTACTTTATATTTCATGTCGACCACCTGTTTGATTCTGGTGATGCACTTATACCAACAGGTAGTCAATACTCGCGCTATCGTCAGTACTGCAAAGAACTAGAAAACCGTGGCTGGGTCATCATTGACTATATGACGGATCAAGGTTTCGCCTATGACAGATTAGAGGAAGAACGTGAAGAATCTAATTTTGATGGGGTGGCTCCTGCTCTCGTGAGTCCACTCGAATCTACTTTTCAGGCATACACCCCAAGCGGCTTACTCGACGGTTGGTTCGCCATTATTGATATAGGTGATGGCAACATTGAGGACCTTCGATGTGCTGAGAAATTCGGAATTAAGATTGAGATTAGTGAGGAATTTATAACGATCCTCCCCGAGAAATGAAGAGAACCGCCACTATTTTCGCAGGCGCCGATATACCAAGAGTCCGCCACCAGAGATTGCGAGCGTGAGGACTATCGATAATATGCCTGCTTTGAAGCTGAGGTGACCAAGAAGGAGTGATTCCCAAGTAGGGACCAGGGCTAATATGGCGGCTACGGAACCCCATTCGGCAATCTTCTCGATTCGTTCTGAGCTCGATCGAGAGTTCTCATTCTCGCGTTCCTGCCAATGAAGCTGTATTTCAGAGACGAGCTGATTTATCTGTTCTTGGGTTTTATTCTCTTTATGCCACGCGTCATAAAGTGCCGTGAATGCCTTGTTATCGGAAATCTTGATCCACCAGTAGGTATTGAGGAACGAGAAGAGAGAATCTCGTCTCGTTGTCACTTCTTCTGGTGTGGTCTTATTAAATATCGGCCAGTGAGCTCGGAGATCACACAGTGCTGCTTTTTGAATGGTGAGCAGGATTCCCAAGAATACATACTTAGAGCGAAGATCCCAGACATCTTCATTGCGGAGAGGTCTCCGCCGCATGATCATATGGCTCGAAATATCTATGATCTCTTCTTCGCCTTCGGCTAGGGCAATACCTAGCCCAGAGTTCATCCCTGGCGGGAAGAGATCCATGACATCCATCGCTAATCCATCAAAGCACTGGGTAAGCCACTCGCTTATGGGGGTGGTGTGAAGATTCGCGGTGTTTTCAAGTCTCTCTAGGTTGGTCTTGGTGTCTGTACAGACGAGATGTAGAACAATGACCGAAATACCATCATAATTAAGAAAATATTCAAGGGCGTAGATATTGATTCCACGTATTCCAAACGTTACTCCCCTTGAAAAGATTTTATGAAATCGCTCTCCGAGTCGAATATCAATCTTTTTACTTTTTCGCTCGTGCCACTCTTCAAGAATTCTTAGACTTGTAGAATCGCCAGCCTCTTCAAGTTTCTGCAGGTACTCTGAATTATCGTAATCGACGAACCCTGTCAATGCTTTAAGTGAGATTGGGACATCATTTTTGAGCTTATACATGAAAGGTTCTGCAGGTGTCTCGGCCTCACTGAGTGTAGGAAGAGCTCCTGCTTCCCATCCGCCCATCGCCTCTACTAGACCCCTACCGAATTCAGTTTCTCGATATCTGGGTGATCGTCTTAGATCCACCGGTATAAAAATATTCGCGTAAACACCTTCAGTCATCATGGCAATGGTCTTTCAGCTAATTGCATGGAAAGCACGCTCACGTGAGGGTGATTCAAGGTGTAGTTCAGAAAGTCCTCGGTTTGCGAATTGAATTCCACAATTCCAGTCTGCATGAGTGCGCGGTGATCTTCTGCTGAGATTCCCGGCCAGTAAGCAGCAATCGATCGATAAATCTCATTAGGGCTTTGACTCAATCGCTGCCAGGTCAGCCTGCCCAATTTAAATTCATCCAGAATTCGAGCGAGGACAAAAGCTAAATCGGCAAGTGAAGGCAACATCTCTCCACTCCGTGGAGCAACCTCTGTATTCATGAAGTCTTCCAAATTAGCTTCGTAGTTGTACAAACCGCTGAAGATGTCAAGCTCACCAATTGGATGCCAATCACCAGAATAAAACCCATCAATAGCCATTCTAAAATACCAGGTTACGAGCTTCTCTAAAGATTCTATAGTCAGCGAAGAATTTCCATAAGCGGCATAGACAGTCGGAGGTGTACCATGATAATTACCCAAATGTGCCAAATAGGCTCGATCTCCAATGAGCTCATTTTCACCAATAGCGTAACTCAAGTACGGAGCAGACCCATCGGCTGTTCTGATACACATATCAGTCGTGTCAATCTCGTTGATTATCTTCCAAACTACGGGACGAGGAAGGCTTTCATCGCGAAGGAACCCAAGCCAATTTCCAAAAGCTTCAAAATATTCATATTTACAAAATTCATCAAAAAGTTTGTCATATTCCAGCAAGGTATCTAAGAAATCGCAGTATGCATCTGATGATTCTTCGGTATAACTATCACACGAAATGAGTTCGAGGCCTAAGAGGATCTCTGCCAACTCATCAACTACATCAGGATCTTCCTCAGAGATTTCTCTACACTCGTCAGAAGATGAATGAGGTCGGTCCCCAACGAGAGTTTCTACATCATTCTTAAAGGCTTTCAAGTTTGAAATGAGACTCTGATTCTTCTCTGCATTTTCCTTCTGACTATATGGATCCTTTGGTTTGCGCAGTCCAAGAATTACTTCATTATTGAAGAAAGCAACTGGGTCATAATCGCCATCGAGGGGGGAGGTAATTATCGAGAATTCAGTAACTGGAGGTTCGTCCCAGGCCCGTGGTTCTTTGCGAAGAACCTGTTCCTCTGTCGAAACTTCAGGAAGTTTAAAGCCTCGAATTTGAGCCAGAGAGCTCGCTAAATCGTCCTTGCCTAATTCCTTTATGAATTCGATCTGGAACTCAGGAAGATTGTCAGGCATTAACTCCGGAGCGACTGATGCAATCTGGGCCACCCAGGCAAGGTGATTGACCAACTGGCCTCTAAAATTTGCATCTTCGGAGGCTGGATCGTACAGAGTCAGGTTCACATTCAAGACAAGAGTCTGAAGGCCGGCAGGGACCATATGGCCTAGAACGTCTTCATCCGGTTTACCTAAGGCATATTCGGTCCGAGCATCATCGGAAATTGCACTCTCCTCTGAAAGTCCAAATTCGCGAGCCCGTTCTTTCGGTATAACAAGGGCGGCCTCTCGATCACCGAATAAGTAGACTGCGTAGGTTCCTGGCCGACAGTAAAAACTCGTTAACGCAAATTCTCCACTATCATCGCTATTCGCATCACCGACATAGAGAACATGTTGTCCAACGTCACCAGCCTCTTCTGCTTCGGTTAGCGGTCCATAACAGCTAACATGCCCGATAAATTCTCCCTCAAGTTCAGGTAAGACGTCACTGAAATCTAAATCGAGTGAAGGTGAATTTCCTTCATCGGCAACAATTGTGTACATGGATTCAACAACTGATTTATTGAAAATGAGAAGTCCGCCCAAAACACGATCTTCAACTAGCGGATCAAATAATTGAACCAAACCATACACTCCATCGCCAGCACCAGAGAGAAATCGGAAGAAATTCTCAGGTGTTCGGCCACAGGATGCGCAGTCACTCGTTGTGCTCTCATCCAAGTAACAGACTTCGCAGTTAGGCATCCGTTCGTCAGAGATTCCGACCTGGCCACTTTCAATATTGAAGAGAGAACTGAAATAGCCTGAGTAGCCAGCGGCATGGATTTTCTTGAGTGATGATTCCAAAAGGTTCGTCATGAGTCCCTCGAGGTTTGGGAGGTGCGAACCGCTGACAAGAGTGCAAGTCTTTGACGCATGACTTCATTATTCTATAAAGGTGATTTGATGGGAAGAGAATCCGAGGTAAAAGGACCGAACATTACTCGTAGAAATCTGAAGGCACCACTCTAGGAAAGCTCCTTCGAGACCACCTGGGCAAGGATCGGCTCTGCCTCGCTCCATTCGACTCCATAGACCTTTTTGAAGGCTTGCTCAAAGGACAATCCATTGGAGACTTCCAAAACTAATTGCATGGGTGAATCAACCCCCTTGATTGCAACCAGCTGCTCGAGGGTGAGGAAGCCGACCGTGTAAACATAGCCGAAAAGGTCGCCGTTATATTTTCCGGGCATGAGGGCGTCATAGAAGGCCTGAATATTTGCGGGTGAGAAGCTCTTGATAGCTGCATTCGGGCTGGTATTTAGCCATTGCGCTCTCGCCGCCTTGTACTCTTCAAAGGTCGATGTGGATGCAAGGTTTCCAATGATATGGGCATGGCCTTCAGTGAACCATTGAGGAAGGTTTCCAAAACCTTGAGCATCTGTGGGTTTACCAACAAACTGCATCGCTTGCACCATGTGGGTGTATTCATGGAGCTCTATTCCTCCGTGAAGATGATAGATATCTTGACCATTCCCTCCAGGCAGAGCGAACTGCCCGAATCCTGCTGTGTTACTCGCCTTACCCGCACTTGCTCCGTTGCACTGTGTTGCACTTGAACACGAACCGTCGATCTCCACAGCGCGATTTGGGAATCCCAGTTCAGAGACTTTGCTCTTTGCCCACTGGACGTCAGAAAATGAGTAGTAAATAGCGAAGAAACTCTGAGGTTGAGTGAAGCCCGAGAAGATCTTCGTACCGGTTGTAAATGCCTGGCTCACAGAAGGATTGATAAGAGTGGAGTTAGGTCCCACAAAAATGTTTTGAATGACTGGTACGGCAGCTGCCGCCTTCAATTTTGCGTTGTAACTATCCCAGGCCGCCCGTGGAATCCCCGATCCATTTGCCAACAAATCGCTGAAACTCGTAGGCGTTGGCGTAGGAGTTGCAATTGTCGTGAGCGTAACTGGATCAAACCCTACTTCTGGTGAACTGAGGTGGACCGTCTGGGCGGGAGGATGGTGCCGACTGTTGCGCGGATTGACATGGTCTTGACCTTTCTAGAGGCAGGTGTGTTCCTACCTTTCAGATCGTGACTGCCCTGACCAAATCGGCAACCAAGGGAAGTTTGACTGCCCGAAATGCCCTTTTACGCTTAAATCCCCGTATTCTTGAGAACAGAAGCCAGAAATCCGAGAAGTGTCAGTGCCTGCTAATACCGTGGCTTGTACGGTAAATCCGGGGCGATACTGAAGGCGGTTATGGGCACTTGGGTACTGAACTCGGGTTTTAGGTTAGGAAATGGAGTTTGCTGAGATGGCCAACGTAGAGAGAGCAGAGCTCCACAAGACGATCTGGAAGATTGCCAACGACCTCCGCGGAAGCGTCGATGGTTGGGACTTCAAGCAGTACGTACTCGGCACACTTTTCTATCGCTTCATCTCCGAGAACCTCACCAACTACCTCAATGAGGGCTGCAGTTAACAGCGGGCTTACAAGTACGGCGCAAACTAGCGCCGCACTTGCGCCGACAAGGGCCTTACTTTTTTTCATCATCATCGCCAATAACTTCTTTCAGGTTTTCAAGGCGGCGGGTGATTTCATTGGCTTCTTCAATACGGCCGTTAGTGATGAGAATCTTTACAATCTCCTGCGCAAGTTCATTGCTGAACAGAAGAAGGTCGAGCTGGATGAGATCATCAAGGAAGAGAATCTCAATGCCAACGCCACCGAAGAGTTCATTAACAAGGCGTTTGCTGATGGAGAACTGAAAACAGCTGGAACCGCCGTAATCAAGCTACTCCCACCGAAGAACATGTTTAGCCCAGGCTTCGAGCATGCTCTCCAAAAGGCGTTCGTAATCGACAAGTTGAAGGCGTTCTTCGAACGCTTCTCGAATCTCTAGTTCCCATCGCAGAAAGAAGAAAAGTCATGCTGGATCAGTCACTTCGCAACGAGCTCGAGGGATACATGCTTGCCGACGAGTACCTACTTGGTGAGATTTTTACTCTCTATAAAGATGGTGTTGTTGATGCGAAAGAACTCGTCGCGGGAACAAGTGCGACTAATCGAGGTGTGATCTACAACAACCTGGCAATGATTCGAGCCCTCTTGGACAGCAAAGTGCCGAGCGGTGCATCGATGTCACGTCAATCCGCTTGGGCTGTCGGGCGCATCATGAAGAACAATCCAACGATGAGTGCGCCTCTCAAGGATTACCTAAGCCACCTCAAACTTTCATTAGAAGAAAACACCAACAGCATGACCGCTGTCCTCCACGACGTCGACAAGATTGATCGACAGTCTGATGCTCTGGCTCGTCAAGCGGTCGGCATTCAAAACGGCATCTACGTTTACAGCTTTCCGACTTACCTACATTTCGGAACTATCGAAGATCAAGAGTTGTACTGGGTCAAAATTGGCTCAACCAAGAACTCTGTCTGGCAGCGCATCGTCGAACAAAATCGTCAAACTTCGATGCCGGAAGATCCGAAGCTTCTTCGTATTTATCACAAAGAAAACATGCTCATTGAAGAGATTGAAAAGAAGTTCCACTCTACGTTGGAGCGTGTGGGTCACGAGCGAAGCGCTGCTCGTCGTACTAAAGCCGGAACTGAGTGGTTTGCTACAACCCTAGACGCAATTGATGCGATTGCGGAGTTGATGGATTTACAGATCGAAAAGTACGAAGCGTCTGAAGAGAACATCTAGTGTCCGAAGGAATCAGGCGGGGCTTTCCACCGTCCAGTGGGTTTACCAGTACATCCGCCTTGCGCGTGCCACGAGGCGCCTGAGAAGCCAATAGGTCCCGAGCGAGCAGTCTTGAGAGGACAAGATGCTCCCCTGCCGCGCCAACCAGCGACTTGTCTTTACTTTTTACTGGCATGTTCTCTCCTGATTCCTTCGGACACTAGATGTTCTCTTCAGACGCTTCGCGAATAACGCCGAGGATTCTATTAAGCGACAACAATTCGCAACTTTGACAGTAAACTGCGTGAACACGCTGGTCCCAACCCCATAACGTGGAGTAATGACTTCACAAAGAGCGAAAGATGAGGAAAAGTGAGCCAAGCTCAAAAAGTAGGTCGAGCCAAACTGCGGGCACTCTCAACGCTCTCACTTTTGCTGGCGATTGGGATTTCCCCAGTGCACGCGGCAGGACCACTCATTCTCGATGGTACAGGTCAAACGATCGCCATCATTGATACTGGCTTTGATACCTCAATTTCTCAATTGCAAGGCAAGGTTATGGCAGAAGCTTGTTTTGCGGGTGATGCCACTCAATCTTGTCCGGACGGTACCAGTCAAATGATCGGCCCAGGTTCGGCAACGATTTCTTCGACGTATGCGAATACGCATAACTTCCAACACGGCACACTCATGGCATCCGTTGCAGCGCAAGTAGCACCAGGCGCTCACTTCGTTCTGGTTCGCATTGGACAATTACTCTCTTCAGGTGGAATACGCCTTAGCGCTGTTGACCAAGTGAAGGCACTGACCTGGCTTGCGACAAACCAACCCAACCTTCACATTTCATCTGTCTCGCTCTCACTCGGTGCGTATTCATCACCCTTGTGCTCGTCGACTTCTGCAGCAGCTGACAAGATCGATGCTGAGGAAAAGGTACTTAACTCACTCGGCGTTCCAGTGTTCTACGCGGCTGGTAACAATGGTTCAAATACAACAATTGATTACCCAGCGTGCCTTCCGGACTCGATTGCAGTCGGAGCTCTTGGTATGTCACCACAAGCGACGGTTGCACCATTCTTAGAGGGACTTCCCGCAAATTACTCCAATGCAACTTCCAAGATTGCGCTGTGGACATCTGGCGCATGGAAGGCAGTTAGTCCAGGAGGAGCGGTGGTTAATACCCAAGGAACTTCCGATGCCACTGCAGCCATGAATGGTTTTTGGGCAGATGTAAAGCAATCAAATCCAACGGCAACAATGGCGCAGGAGTTAGCAGCATTTACATCAGCTGCTTCAAGTTTTAATACTGCAACCCTTGTCGGAGCGCTGCGGGTAGAGGCTCAGGCAGCAGCAACACTGCTTTCTGGAGCTCAATCTCAGATTGCAATGTCGACCCCTACTGGTATTCCGCTTGCAACAACATTATTAACTGATGCCACGGTAGACACGACCACCGTGAAACCAACGATTACCAGCGGACCCTCAATCCCTCTATTAGCGACAACCAAATCTTGGCCAGGTGGCTGGGTGCAATTTAATGCGCAAGCCAATGATGCTGGTTCAATCACGGAATTTGATGTTTATCTCCAAGATCCGGAGGGAAACAGAACTCTTGAAGCAAGCCCGTTGGTATCGAACAGCACCACAACTAGTGTGATTGCGCAGGGCTACGCGCTCATTCCGTCAACTGCTGTTATCGGAAGCACATGGGCGGTAGTTGGCCGTGCCTATGATGCTGCTGGATATGTGGAAAGCACCTTGGGAACTTTCACAGTTAAGGCAGTTCCTGCAGATCTCACAAGACCCACAGTAAGTTTCATCACTCTTCAAAACTTTACAGGCCTTGTTAAAACCGGATTCCAGGTATTTATCTCGATGATGACGCGTGATGATATTGCGGTGACAGGCGCAAAATACGTTATTACAGATCCAAGTGGGAATCGAATTATCTACAATGCAACACCAAATCCGCTCAACGTTTTGCCAGATGTGAAGAGTTATTTCGATACTTGGAATGTTCCCGCGAGTGCTGCGGATAACGGCGTATATAAAGTAAGCGGTTGGGCTTATGACGCGGTAGGCAACGGTTTAGAGGTCGCATTTGAAACTTTCACCGTCACGAATCCGCCTGTCAGCAAGCCGATGTCACCCACTCCAGCACCCACTCCAGCACCCACTCCAGCACCCACTCCAGCACCAACGCCAGCACCAACACCAGCACCAACACCAACTCCAGCACCCACTCCAGCACCAACTCCCACTCCAGCACCCACTCCAGCACCCACTGTTGCTCTATCGCCTAGTGCGCCAAAGATTGCACAGACGATCAAATTCACAACTCTTCCAGTGTCACCTCAATACGGCCCAGGTCTACTACTCAATGCAACAGCGACATCTGGCTTACCGGTGACATTTACAGCAAGTCCCGCTAATTATTGTCAGATTCTCAACGCAACTTCTGGAAGTTATGTACAACTAGCCAATAATCTGGGGTCCTTGATGGGCTCATGCACGATTGTGGCGAGCCAGGCTGGTAGCTCTTATTACAATCCAGCGAGTTCGGTCAGTCAAGTCGTTAGTTGGAGTCCCGAAATCACGGTCATCAACGTGCAAGCACCTACATCGATTACGGTCAATGGCACTTCGACTGTACTTGCAAGCTACACGACCAAAGATCCATCATTGAGCAGCGGAATTGCCGCTCTTAACACCCTAGTAGTTACCGCCTCCACGTCGCCAGCGGTTTGCACAGTAGTGAGTAGCACTCAAGTGACGACAAGTGGCGGAATGCCTACGCAGACTCTAGTCAAGGGGCTAAAAAGCGGCGTCTGTTCGCTCAACTTCTCGGTAGCAGCAACATCGACGCGCGCAGCCGCAATGGCCTCGACTAATTTTGTGATCACGACGAAGTAATCGGGAAAACCTCTAGGCGGTAGGCCATAAAAACCTACAAAAATGCGTGAAAGCATTACAAAATACTGGTGTCCCAGGCCGGAGTTGAACCGGCG
>CAIMNT010000186.1 GCA_903842855.1 uncultured Actinomycetes bacterium | reverse complement strand
CGATCGTCTTAGGTCTAATAAAAACGTAGTTCAAAATAAGCGCCCACGTTGTGAGGCCCCACACCATCGTAAGTATGCCCCCGCTATTTTTACCCTAGAGTTTAGCGGCCACCCGAAATACGGCACTAAAAATGTTGATCTTTGCCAGACTTGCTGGGAGCAGGAAAAACATAGCCCAGAAAATTTTATAGATATCATCCCTATTATTAAGGGAGACTCTGAATCTCTTAAGACAGCTAGGGCAGACTCCGCTATTCGTAGATTAGTAGCACGGGACAGAAGTGTCCGTGCAAAGCTTGCTGAACTCAATCTCACACTTCCAATTGCTGCGATTCCTGTTGGTGCATATGTGCCAGCGGTTCGCACCGGCAATTTAGTTTTTACTGCAGGTCAATTGCCACTCGTTGAAGGAAAGATTCCCTACGTCGGCAAGGTTGGTGGTTCCGTAACTCCCGAGCAAGCGAAAGAGATGGCACAAGTCTGTGTCCTTAATGCGCTCGCTGCAGTTGAACTTGTTGCTCCGGTAGATTCCATAGTCAAAGTTGTTCGAGTTGTTGGATATGTCAATGGAGTTTCCGGATTTATCGCGGCGCCAGGTGTAGTCAATGGCGCTTCAGAAGTTCTTATTCATATCTTTGGAGATGCAAATGGAAAGCATGCTCGCAGCGCATTCGGTGTAGCTGAACTTCCCTTGGATGCTCCAGTTGAAATTGAATTAACCGTTGAAGTTGCGGGCTGAACTCGCTCTTAGCCCCGCGTTCATCTAGATTTCTTTAAGTTTAGAAATTAAATCTAAAAAAAGTCTAGTCAGATGAAGCTGTAAGGAATAACCTCTTTGTTATGGAACTCTGACGTGCCCTATTATTTACTAGCACCATTGCTCTAGCCCTTAACTTAACGGCAGCTGTCTACGCCGATCAAAGTGCAAACCATTCGAGTAATGGCCGCGGAAACAGTTTTAGCTATGCTGGTTTCAGATCGCATGGAGCTCCGGTTCAAACTCTGGGTGAAAGTAGTTCTGAGGACAGTGCATCACAAGTTGATAGCGCGCCAACAGCGAATCTCGCATCTGGCGACCTAAGTTGGTTACAACGTTTGATAGCACGTGTTAGGCAAAATCCTCCCAAGGGTTTCTACTCTCCGGTTGGCTCTCCCGCTAAAGTTCCGATCTCTTGCCACGCATCTTGCACAACTCTGACCGGGACGATTGCCTTTATCCCAGTGTGGGTCGGCGGTTGGGCAAGTAGCGATGTAACAAATTGGAATAACGTCTTAGGAAATATCGTCTCTTCGCTAGGTAGCAGCACAGCAAATTCAGTAGCTGTTCCTGGACATGTCTTTAACACTACGACTTTGTATTACACCAGCCAAGGTTTAACACCTCCATCGCTTCAATGGGTATCTAACACCGATATCACGGCTCCAACGGCGACCACTGTGAGTGATGCTGATGTAGCGACCTATATCGGATCTTTCATTGCAGCGAACCCAAGCATTGTTCCAACTGGTGCGACTCCTGTGTATATCTACATTGGAGCCAATTCAACTCAGCTCACTAGCGGTTTTGGAACAACATATTGTGGTTGGCACTCATATGGAAATCTTGCCTCTGATGGAACAAGTATTCCATTCATTGCTCTCCAAGATTTCACTTCTGTCTACAACAGCACATGTGCAGCGCAGGTTAACTCTCCAAATGGAAGCGCATCACTTGATGCCATGGCGAGCATCATGGTGCACGAAGTTGATGAAACTTTGACCGATCCATTCTTCTCGGGTTGGTATGACTCAAAAGGTGCAGAGAGCGCAGATAAGTGTGTAAGGACCTACGGAGCACTTTCCACTGTTGGTGCTGCAAAGTACAACGTTCAATTGGGATCGCTCAAGTATCTGATTCAGCAGAGCTGGTTGGAAAATAACCTTGTTACTTCAACGGGTACGAGTTCCGGCTTAGCTTGTTCAGTAACTGGCTGAATTAATTAATGGTCGGTGCAGAATTACCGAGCGCGCTTTAAGAGGCGCTCGGTATCTGTAACGAGAACAGCACGTGGTTCTAGCTTTACCCAACCACGCGCAGCAAAGTCAGCGAGCGCCTTATTAACTGTTTCGCGGGATGCGCCAACTAATTGAGCCAACTCTTCTTGAGTGAGATCATGATTAACATGTAGGCCATCGTCTTTCTGAACTCCAAAACGCTCACCAAGATCCATAATTGCCTTAGCAACACGACCGGGAACATCTGCAAAGACCAGATCTGCCAAAATTTCGTTGGATTTACGGAGGCGTTGCGCTAAGCGCCGTAGGAGTTCAAGCGAGGTTTGCGGGTTTGACGTGACGAGTCCGATTACTGCATCGTGGGCGAGTGAAACTAAGCGTGCATCCGTGACCGCGGTAGCGGTCGATGTACGAGGCTCTGGGTCAAAGAGTGAGAGTTCGCCAAACATCTCTCCAGGACCGAGGATGGAGAGCAGATTTTCGCGTCCATCGCTGCTAGTGGTGCCTAACTTAATTTTTCCGTGGACAACCACATACAGGCGATCACCCTCTTGACCTTCTTTGAAGAGGACCTGGCCTTTATTGAGTTTAAGAGCCACCATGGAGCTGCGAAGTTCATGGGAAGCTTCATCGTCAAGCGCGCTAAAGAGAGGGGCTTGGCGAATGATGAGGTCGTCTTCTTTTTGGGTCACGAGCAGACCCTACAACCTCAATCGGCGGCGCTCCAATCGTGCCAAGAAAGCGATCCCGTAGGCTTTAAGTATGCGCAAAACCCAAGAAACCTTTGAAGAGAAGCGCAAACGTGCACGGGCAATCTACCGCCGCTTAACCAAGCACTATCCAAATGTGCGCTGCGAATTAGATTTTGAAACCCCCTTCCAACTCCTGGTTGCCACAGTTCTCTCGGCCCAGTGCACCGACAAGCGGGTGAATCAGGTGACCCCTGTTCTCTTTAAGAAATTTGGAACGCCACGCAAAATGGCTGGGGCCAAGATCTCTGAGATTGAAACCATCATCGAACCCTTAGGTTTCTTTCATGTAAAGGCCGCCCACTTGAAGTCGCTCAGCGAACGAATTACCACCGTATACGGATCTGAGGTCCCCGGTGAACTCGAGGAACTCATAACTCTTGCGGGTGTTGGGCGAAAGACCGCAAATGTAGTTTTGGGACATGCCTTTAATATTCCCGGCATAACTGTCGATACACATTTCGGTCGCTTGAGCCGAAGGTTTGAGTGGAGCGATTCACAGGACCCAGTCAAAGTTGAACACGAGGTTGGTGCGTTAATTCCGCGAGCCGAGTGGACAAACCTCTCGCAGCGGATGATCTGGCACGGTCGACGAATCTGTCACTCCCGCAAACCCGCTTGCGGCGCCTGCCCTATCGCAAATCTCTGTCCTTCATACGGAATTGGTGAGGTCGATAAGATCAAGGCCTTGCAACTTGTAAAGAGAGATGAGGATTTTCGATGAAGAGAGCGCTGCTCGCATCGATTCTCGTGCTCGGATCAGTTATAGCCCCAACAACTGCACAAGCAAAGACCGGCGTAGTAGTCGGCTGTTCAAAGATCTCGGTAGATCGCTCAATAACCAAAGGTATTTCTCTGCCCTGTCTTGATAACAAGTCAAAGGTGATCTACCAGGCAATTCGCGGTCCCGTGGTAGTCAATGTATTCGGATCGTGGTGTGAGCCTTGCAATCAAGAGATTCCACATTTCCTGGATCTGCAAGCGCTGCACAAGGTATCGCTCGTGGGAATCGATGTTGAAGAGACAAATATGAAAGCCGGAGTGAATTTTGTGCTCAAGAAGGGAATGAGCTGGCCCATACTCTTTGACACGACGAGCATCACTCGTGGGATATTTGGGTTGGGAGTTCCGGTCACCTGGTTTATCGATGCACATGGCAAGGTTGTTTATAAGCAGATCGGCCTGATTACATCTACAGCGGAACTCAAATCAGAGGTCACTAAATATTTGAAGATTAAATTATGAAAAATTGGGTAGATATCTTCTTCATCATTGCGCTCTTACTCTCATTCATCCAGGGCTATAAAGCTGGATTTTTAACAACAGTCTTTACCTTTGTGGGTTATATCGGTGGTGGTCTTCTAGGGCTCTCCATTGGTATCCATTATTTTCACGCTCACGGTCTTTCGAGATTCGTATACCTCTTTCTTGCCGTGGCGATTGGCTCCTCCTTGGGAGAGGCGCTATTTCGAAGCATTGGAAAGTTATTTCACAAGAAAATTCTCTTCGCTCCATTTTCATGGATTGAT
>CAIMNT010000185.1 GCA_903842855.1 uncultured Actinomycetes bacterium | reverse complement strand
TCTCGATGGATGCCAATCGTGTCACGCCACCACTGGTTGATCGCATGAAGGAGATTTTGCGCTCACACCCTGGGCCTCGTGAGGTTCATCTCAAACTCGATGATGGCACCAAAGGCTTGGTCATGAAGATTGATGATGATCTGCGAGTGACCGCATCGCCAAGTTTGAGCGCAGATTTGAAATCAGTCCTTGGACCGGACTGTTTGGTCCTTTAAGGTATTAGGTCACGGCTACCCGCGCCACGCTTTAGAATACGTCAGTGAGTTCTGGCGCTGAGATTCCCCTGATTGACCTTCGCGGTCAGAGACTTTCGCGGGCGCAATATAAGCGGGCTATTCCCAGAGCGGCACTAGATGTTGCTCATGCAATGATTGCGATTGAGCCAATTTTGGAGCGGGTGAAGAGCGGTGATGAAGCCACTCTTAAAGAGTTGGCGGCTGAATTTGATGGAGTCCGCCCGGAGCAGATTCGAGTACCTACCGCTGTTATCGATCTGGCTCTCGCCAATTTGGATCCCGCAATAAGAATTGCACTCGAAACTTCGATCGCAAGAGTCCGCAAGGTCCATGAAAGTCAGGCTCGCAACACACAGACGACCGAGGTAGTTCCAGGTGCTCGAGTCACGCAGCGATGGATACCGGTCGACCGGGTCGGGCTTTACGTGCCAGGAGGAGTTGCGGTCTATCCAAGTTCTGTCATGATGAATGTGGTCCCGGCTCAAATCGCGCAGGTTCCCAGCATCGCCGTTGCATCTCCACCACAACGCGAGTTCGGCGGATACCCACACCCCACCATTCTGGCTACATGTGCGCTTTTGGGAGTGTATGAGGTTTATGCGATTGGGGGAGCGCAAGCGGTTGCCACCTTTGCATACGGAGTTGAAGGTCTCTGTGAACCAGTTGACCTGGTTACTGGACCTGGAAATATTTATGTTGCCGCTGCTAAACGCGCTCTGCGCGGCTTGATCGCAATTGATTCTGAAGCTGGACCTACAGAGATCGGAATCTTGGCCGATAGTTCTGCGTTGGCAAGTGATGTCGCCGCAGATCTGATCAGCCAAGCAGAACACGATGTTTATGCAGCCGCAGTTCTGGTAACGACCTCGCCGCAGTTGGCAGATGAGGTCAGACGCGAATTAGTTGAACGTGTTGCAAAGACGCGTCACTCCGAGAGGATCAGTGCTGCTCTTAGCGGAGTCCAATCGGCCATCGTCTTAGTCGACTCCATTGAACAAGGTGTCGAGGTGGTCAATGGTTATGCCGCTGAACACTTAGAGCTACATGTAAGAGATCTTGCAGGAGTTTCGGCTGCTATTCGAAATGCCGGTGCGGTATTTGTTGGTCGTTATGCACCTGTCTCACTTGGGGATTACTCCGCTGGATCTAACCATGTTCTTCCCACCGGGGGATGCGCCTGTCATTCCAGCGGTCTTTCAGTACAAACATTTCTTAAAGGTGTTAACTTCATTGAATACGACGAGGTCGCATTTACCGATATTGCGGCGACGGTGGTTACATTGGCAAATGCTGAAGATCTGCCGGCCCACGGTGAGGCAATCAGTGCGAGGTTTGAGGAGCACAACTAATGGTGCAGTCACAGTGGCCGTACTGGCTTCCACTCCGTGCAGATTTGCGTGGTATTTCGCCGTATGGTGCTCCGCAGATTGATGGGGTCATCGCGCTTAATACCAATGAGAACCCTTTCCCCCTTCCCGTAGATGTAGTCGAAGCCATGACGGCGCGATTAGCCAACGTCATTGGAAATCTCAATCGCTATCCAGATCGCGACGCGGTCGCGCTTCGAAATAAGTTAGCTCACTACATTACTCAGACAACAGGTGTCGAGGTAACGTCAGAGAATATCTGGGCAGCTAATGGTTCTAATGAGATCTTGCAGACCTTGTTCTTGGCGTGTGGGGGATCGGATCACCTTGCACTTGGGTTTACCCCTTCATATTCCGTGCATCCATTGATCGCACAAATTACTAAAACCCCTTGGTTTGCCGGGAGTCGGGATGAAGAGTTTGCAATTGATTTAAGCAAAGCTAAGAAATTGATCCGTGAGAAATCTCCCCACTTAGTCTTTGTTACCACACCTAATAATCCATCCGGGACATCGACTCCTATCGCAGATCTCAAAGAGCTCGCTGAGGCGACAGGTTCTGTAGGGGGTCTGCTCGTTGTTGATGAGGCATACGCGGAATTCTCCTCCGAGCCTTCAGCGGTGACCTTGTTAGCGGATTTTCCTCACGTTGTTATTGTTCGCACCATGAGTAAGGCATTTGCCTTTGCCGGTGCGCGCACCGGCTACCTGGTGGCAAAACCTGCTGTTATCGCGGCCTCACTTGTGACCAGACTTCCATATCACCTCAGTTCGTTGACGCAGGCGGCCGCCGAAACTGCTCTCGAATTCACCCCAGCGATGCAGACAGAGATAGAAGTTCTTATTGCAGAGCGCGAACGAGTTGCTGGCGCCTTGAGTGAAGTTGGCTATCGAGTAGTTCCGAGCGCAGCGAACTTCCTGCTCTTTAGTGGTTTTACCGGCGAGCCCAGCGCAATCTGGCAGGCCTTCTTGGATCGTGGGGTATTAATTCGGGATATCGGCCTGCGCGGATTCTTGCGGGTATCGATCGGCACTCCATCAGAAAACGAGCAATTTATCGCGGCCCTGCGCGAAATTGCGGAATAATTCCCTACCTAGCGAAGGATGAATCACATGAGCGCTCCCCGTACCGCCACAGTTGCACGTAAGACCAAAGAATCAGATGTCTTTGTGCAACTTAACCTGGATGGTTCAGGGATGATCGATATCCAAACCGGTGTTCCATTTTTCGAACATATGCTTTCACAACTTGGTAAGCATGCAGGATTTGATTTAACGGTAAAAACATCTGGTGATGTAGATGTGGATTCGCATCACACTGTTGAAGATACCTCCCTAGCGTTTGGCCAAGCCTTGCGCGAGGCACTTGGCGACAAAGCTGGTATCCGACGTTTCGGTGATGCAATGGTTCCACTTGATGAGGTCTTGGTGCAGGCAGCCGTTGATCTATCTGGTCGTCCATATTTGGTACATCGCCAGCCCGAGATCGTTGAACTCATTGGAACCTTTGATACAACATTGGGAAGACATATCTGGGAGTCGATCGTGGCGGAAGCTCGCATTGCACTTCACATTCGAGTTCTCGAAGGGCGCAATGCTCATCACGTTTTTGAGGCGCAGTTCAAAGCGGTGGCACGTGCACTTCGAGATGCCGTTGCAATTGATGGTCGCACGACTGGAATTCCATCCACAAAGGGCACTCTTTGATTGCAATACTGGATTACGGTTCGGGAAATCTAAGATCGGCACAACGCGCCTTTGCGCTCAGTGGACATGACACTCTCGTCACCTCTGATCCAGAAATTTGTCGCTCAAGTGATGGACTAGTAGTACCTGGAGTCGGCGCCTACGGTGCTTGCATGGATCAATTGTTAGCAGCAGGTGGAGATCGAATCATTCAGGAGAGAATCACATCGGCTAGGCCAGTACTTGGAATCTGCGTAGGCATGCAGATTCTCTTTGATTCAGGTAGCGAAAAAGGTGGTAGCACTGGGCTCGGAATTTTTACTGGTGTTGTAAGTCAGATTGAAGCTCCGATCCTTCCTCACATCGGTTGGAACACTGTTCAGGCAGATCCCGGATCTATCCTTTTCCAGGGAATTGAGGATGAACGCTTCTACTTCGTCCATTCATTTGCCGCAAAGAGAGCGGTGCCAGGTGCGCTCAGTAGTTGGTGCAACTACGGCGAGAATTTCATCGCGGCGGTTGAACGTGGAGCGGTGAGCGCGGTTCAATTTCATCCAGAGAAGAGCGGTGCGGTTGGAGCTCGCCTCATAGCTAACTGGGTAGGTACCTTGTGATGAAAAAACTGGAACTACTGCCGGCTATCGATGTGAAAGATGGTCTTGCGGTGCGGTTAGTCCAAGGCGAACTATCTGCCACAAGTAAGTATGGCGATCCGTTAGAGGTTGCCGCGGAGTTTGTTGCGGCGGGGGCAGAGTGGATTCACCTCGTCGATCTCGATGCCGCATTTGGTTTGGGAAGCAACGCCCAATTACTAGAAGGCGTTATAAAAAGTGTTGATCTCAAGGTAGAACTTTCGGGTGGGATTCGAGACGATGATTCACTTCGTCGCGCGCTTGCTACTGGATGCAATCGCGTCAACTTGGGAACTGCGGCGTTGGAAAATCCCGAGTGGACCGCAAAGGTAATTGCAGAATTCGGCGATCGCATTGCAGTTGGACTTGATGTTCGCGGCCATACTTTGGCCGCGCGCGGATGGACAAAAGAAGGCGGTGACCTATTCGAGACCCTAGAACGATTAGATCGCGATGGATGCGCTAGATATATTCTCACCGATGTCGCCAAAGATGGAACGCTCAAGGGTCCAAATTTAGAGTTGCTCCGTGAGGTCTGTGCCGCGACGCAGAAGCCGGTAGTTGCTAGTGGAGGCGTCTCTAGCTTGGAAGATTTAATTGCAATCCGCAAACTCACCTCAATCGGCGTCGAGGGAGCGATTGTGGGAAAGGCCTTGTACGCAGGTGCATTCACCCTGCCGCAAGCGCTGGAGGTTGCGGGTCGATGACGCTGGCAAAACGCGTCATCCCGTGTCTCGATGTGGCTGCTGGCCGCGTGGTCAAGGGTGTAAATTTTCAAAATCTGGTCGATGCTGGAGATCCTGTAGAACTCGCCAAGATATATGGCGATGCTGGCGCAGATGAATTGACCTTTCTCGATATCTCCGCCTCCGTGGAAGAGCGGTCAACCACACTTGAGATGGTGGCTCGCACGGCTGAACAAGTCTTTATCCCATTAACGGTAGGTGGCGGGATTCGTGAGGTCGGCGATGTTGATCGGCTGCTGCGGGCCGGTGCCGACAAGGTCGGTGTAAACACTGCCGCGATCGCTCGCCCCGTTCTCATCAATGAGATCGCACAACGGTTCGGAGATCAAGTGCTGGTCTTATCCGTGGATGCACGGCGCGGAGAGACCCCATCTGGATTCGAAGTAACTACGCACGGCGGTCGAAAGGGAACTGGGATCGATGCTTTCGCATGGATTGCCGATGCAACAGAGCGAGGCGTGGGTGAGATTCTGCTCAATTCAATGGATGCTGATGGAACGCGTGCAGGTTATGACATCGAGATGATCCAACGGGTAAGAGAGATCACGCACGTTCCGCTCATCGCAAGTGGCGGTGCTGGCAAGCTTGAAGATTTCTCTGACGCTTTAGCAGCCGGGGCGGATGCGCTCCTCGCTGCCAGCGTTTTTCACTTCCAAACCTTCACCATTGGAGAGGTCAAAGCGGATTTGGCGCGTCACGGATATGCGGTACGGCGCTAGAAGGCGGTAAGGCAGAATACGGGGGTGGAGATCCCTGCAGAAGTTGCTGCTCGCCTAGCTGAAGGCACCCTTATCGCGGCAATTGCCCAAGATGTTCATAGCGGCGAAGTGTTGATGATGGCGTGGATGAATGAAGAGGCGCTTTCAAAGACTCTTCACACTAAGAAGGTCACCTACTGGAGTCGAAGTCGCAATCAACTGTGGACCAAGGGCGAGAGTTCGGGTCACACCCAAGAGCTCATCAGCGCCCGATACGACTGCGATGGGGATGCACTTCTCTTGCAGGTTGAACAAGTCGGTGCCGCCTGCCATACCGGAGAACGCACCTGTTTCTATCGAGAAATCGCCCCCGCGCAGTGAGCAGACCCCAGATGAATCTGGATGAATTTCGCGCGCTCGCCGTCGATTTCAATGTGATTCCGGTATCCAGACGCTATTTAGCCGATAGCCAAACCCCCTTGTCACTCTATAAAAAATTGGCACAAGATCGCGAAGGAACCTTTCTCCTGGAATCTGCAGAACACGGGGGAGTCTGGTCGCGGTACTCATTCATTGGTATCTCCAGCGCAGCCACCCTCACTGAGGTGGATGGAAAAGCGCACTGGCTCGGAACCGCGCCATCAGGTGCTCCATCTGGGATTGATCCATTAGAAGCGCTTCGTATTACATCCAAGCATTTGCGTTCACCACATCTGGCGCACCTTCCGCCACTCACTGGAGGTCTAGTGGGGTATGCCAGCTACGAGATCGTGCGCCGCTTAGAGAAGATTCCTTCGTTGGCTAAGAAGGATATTGATCTTCCTGAAATCGCTTTTATGTTGACATCTGACCTAGCAGTCTTCGATCACTACGACGGAACGCTTACTCTCATTGCTAATGCGATAAATTGGGATGGAAGCTCGGAGAGAGTGGATGATGCTTTCCATAACGCAGTGGCGCGGTTAGATACTCTTGAAACTCTGTTGAAAGCTCCTCACACTGGTGCAATTAATTTCCCATTGCTTCATAAGAAAGCTGACTATCAGCGAGATATGAGTACAGATGAGTACCAACAGAAAGTCGAAGTTCTCAAGGAGGAGATCAGAGCTGGCGAGGCATTCCAAGTAGTACTCTCGCAACGTTTTGTAATGGATGCTAAGGCTGATCCCTTCGATATTTATCGTGCCTTACGCGCATCAAATCCAAGTCCCTATATGTACCTCTTTCGTTTTGCAGATGGTCTCTCCGTTGTTGGTTCTAGTCCAGAGGCGTTGGTCAAAATTCAAGGCAACGATGTAATGCTCCACCCCATTGCGGGAACTAGACCTCGATCAGCCGATCCAGAGATCGATCAGAAAAATGGCGAAGAGTTGTTGGCCGATCCGAAAGAACGCGCCGAGCATTTGATGCTCGTTGATTTGGGTCGCAATGATCTGGGGCGCGTATGTGCACCAGGTAGCGTTGAAGTAGTTGAATTCATGCAGGTAGAGCGCTTTTCACACGTGATGCACATTGTCTCCACCGTCACAGGCACTTTGGCAGAGGGTTCTAACGCGGTCGATGCCCTGTTAGCGGTCTTTCCTGCGGGCACCCTCTCGGGAGCGCCAAAGCCGCGCGCTATGCAGATCATCGAGGAAAACGAGCCAACTCGTCGAGGTATCTATGCGGGAACGATCGGCTACTTGGATTTTCGCGGAAATATAGATGCCTGCATTGCAATTCGTACCGCTGTTATTAAGGACGGTAAGGCATATGTTCAAGCCGGTGCAGGAATCGTCGCTGATTCGGTTCCGCTTACTGAGGATCAAGAATGCGAAAACAAAGCCGCCGCAGTTCTCGGTGCGATTGCTACCGCAAACGAAATGCGGGCTCTTTAGGTGTTAATTATTAAATTAGCTGTCGTCGTTCTCTTACTCGCTATCTTTCTATATCTGTCAATTCGTCTGATCAAGCGCGGGCTCTCCCAGCGATACGAACCGCGCGCCAAGACTCCGTGGAACTCATTGAATGAGGGAGAGGACCCAACTCTGTGAGCACGGTTCTCGATTCAATAGTTGCAGGTGTGTTGGAGGATCTCGACGCACGAAAGATTCCACTCGAACAATTGCGCAGCGAAGTGGTGGCGGCACCTGCCGCACGAGACGCACATGCAGCACTCGCAAAGTCTGGCATGCAGATAATTGCTGAAGTGAAACGATCCTCTCCAAGCAAAGGAGCGCTGGCAACCATTAGCGATCCTGCCGCACTCGCCGCTGAGTACGAGAGAGCGGGAGCAGCGGTCATTAGCGTCTTGACCGAGGGAAGACGTTTTGGAGGCAGCACTTCAGATTTACTCGCGGTCCGCAGTAGCGTCTTAATTCCGGTTTTGCGTAAAGACTTTATCGTTACAGAGTATCAAGTTTTAGAGTCGCGAGCTTTGGGAGCTGACTTGATGCTCTTGATTGTCGCGGCACTCTCTGATTCACAGTTAAAAGATTTTCATCAATTGGCACAAGAGGTTGGGATGAGCATCCTGGTTGAGGTGCATGACGAAGAAGAACTCGAACGAGCAGTGGCAGTTGGAGCGCAGATCATTGGAGTAAATGCTCGAAACCTTAAGACCCTAGAAATTAATGAAGGCGCCTTTACCCGATTGCTACCGATGATTCCAGGGGATCGGATTAAGGTAGCGGAGTCAGGCATAGCTTCACGAGAACAAGTCGCTGCGGCCGAGAGTTACGGCGCAAAGGCAATTCTCGTAGGTGAAACTTTGGTGCGCGCTGGAGACCCTGCTATGGCAATTAACACCCTGCTCGGTCGATAGCCTGCTGGTACGGTTCGGATATGGGCAACGTCGTCGAGTCGGAGATCATCGGTCACTTTGGACCGTATGGCGGCAGGTTTGTCCCCGAAGCCCTCATCGCTGCGCTAGATGAGTTGGCGCTTGCACACGAGGTTGCACTTAAAGACCCAGGTTTTCAGGCAGAGTTAGCCGAGCTGCACCGAACTTATACCGGCCGGCCCAGCATCATCACCGAGGTTCCACGTTTCGCCCAGCATGCTGGAGGAGCAAGAATCCTGCTCAAGCGTGAAGATTTGAACCATACAGGAAGCCACAAGATCAACAATGTTTTGGGACAAGCGCTTTTAACCAAGCGTATGGGCAAGAAGAGGATCATCGCCGAGACCGGAGCGGGTCAACATGGCGTCGCTTCAGCCACCGCCGCGGCCTTAATGGGCCTGGAATGTGTCGTTTACATGGGCGAGGAAGATACAAAACGCCAATCGCTCAACGTCGCTCGGATGAAACTTCTCGGAGCTGAGGTAATTCCCGTTACCCAAGGGAGCAAGACATTAAAAGATGCCATCAATGAAGCGATGCGCGACTGGGTAACCAATGTCGAGACGACGCATAATCTATTGGGGACCGTGGCTGGACCCCATCCATTTCCGACGATGGTTCGAGATTTCCATCGGATCATTGGCATTGAAGCGCGTCAGCAATCCTTAGATCTTCTAGGTCGCTTGCCTGATGTAATACTCGCCTGTGTTGGCGGTGGCTCAAATGCCATTGGAATCTTCCACCCATTTATAGACGACGCCGGTGTTCGACTCGTTGGATTAGAAGCGGGAGGTTCTGGAGTTGAAACTGGTCTGCACGCAGCCACCATCACTGGAGGTTCACCGGGAGTCCTGCATGGAACACGGTCATATGTATTGCAAGATAAAAATGGTCAGACCGTCGAATCGCATTCAATCTCTGCTGGCCTGGACTACCCAGGTGTAGGACCCGAACATGCCTACCTCAACGACATCGGTCGTGCCGAATATCGTGCGATCACAGATTCGCAAGCGATGGAGGCATTCGCACTTCTCTGCAAAACCGAGGGAATCATTCCTGCGATTGAAAGTGCCCACGCTCTTGCAGGAGCGATTCAAATCGGTAAAGAGCTCGGTCCAGATGCAGTACTCCTTGTAAATCTCTCTGGACGGGGCGATAAAGATGTTCAGACTGCAGCAGAGTATTTTGGTATTCCGTTGTAATGAGCACTCCGTTAGATCAACTCTTTATAAAGGTTCGTTCCGAGAAGCGCGCAGCTTTGATCGGCTACCTACCTGCTGGATTTCCTTCGCAACAAGGATGTATCGATGCTTTGACTGCCATGGTCGAAGGTGGAGTTGATGCAGTTGAGATCGGTTATCCATATAGCGATCCAGTTATGGATGGCCCAGTTATTCAAGCCGCTGCCGATACCTCCTTGCGCAATGGAACTGGTGCAGCAGAGGTGATGACTACCTTAGCCGCGATTTCGCAAATAGCTCCCACCGTTGTTATGACGTACTGGAATCCGATTGAGCGATACGGCGTGGATAAATTTCTCTCAGATCTCAAAGGCAATGGTGGATCTGGAGTGATTACCCCCGACCTGACGATTGAGGAGTCAGGTGAGTGGATCGTAGCTGCAGATCGCCACGAGACGAACCGCATCTACGTGGTTGCCCCCAGCACCTCCGATGCCCGCTTGGCGAGAGTGACCTCGGCAACTTCAGGCTTTGTCTATGCCGCGTCGTTGATGGGAGTTACAGGAACTCGTACATCGATCTCCAGCGGGGCTCGCACCTTGGTGGAACGATTGCGTGAGGTAACGCAACTGCCTATCGCCGTTGGTCTGGGAGTTTCCACTCCTGAGCAGGCTCATGAAGTTGCTCAGTATGCAGATGGCGTCATCGTAGGTTCAGCCTTCATTCGCCTGCTGCAAGAGAGCACCACACCAGAAGAGGGCATCAGCAAAGTCCGAGAATTGGCTGCGGATTTATCCAAAGGGTTGAAGCGCGCTTAAAAGTTAGTAGGTTTGCAATAGAGTTAGGTTCATTACAAGGCAAGCAAGGGGAGAGTCACAATATGGCCAGCAAGAAGCCTGATAAG
>CAIMNT010000184.1 GCA_903842855.1 uncultured Actinomycetes bacterium | reverse complement strand
CTGCAAAGAAGGCAGCTCCAAAGCGCCGCAAGAAGGCAGCAGCTAAGAAGGCTGCTCCTGCAAAGAAGGCAGCTCCAAAGCGCCGCAAGAAGGCTGCAGCAAAGAAGGCTGCTCCAAAGCGTCGCAAGAAGGCTGCAGCAAAGAAGAAGTAGTCTGCTTGTAAAAAAGCCCGCCATGAAAATGGCGGGCTTTTTTTATGTACTTTAACAATTAATTTTCGCTGATGAATTGGCCGCGAAGTTCGGTCTGAAGGCGATCAAAAATCTTTGCTAAATCTTCTTGATCCTTTACCGTTAAATGATCCATCAATCGGTTTCGAACGCTGGCCACATGGCTTGGTGCTGCTTTCACAATTGCTTTCCAGCCTTGGTCGGTCATGACGGCATATGAACCACGTCGATCCGACTCGCATTCTTCTCGGCGAACCCAACCAGCTTTTTCCATCACCTTCATGCGATGAGAGAGGCGAGATTTGGAGACCATTGCCAATTCGGCTAATTCGCTCATCCGCATCTTGCGATCTGGGGCATCGCTGAGCTGGGCTAGGACTTCATAATCCGCCATCGAGAGATCGTGGCCTTCCAAATCGGCATCTAGGGCATCGAGCAATCTTCGAGAGGCAATGATGTAAGAACGCCATGCCTTCATCTCCCTGGGATTGAGCCACTTGGGTGCGTTCGCTTTGGATGCCATATGACGAACTTTACCTCGAAGCTTCAATAGTTGAAAGTTGTACCAATATTGAAGGAGCGGTTAGGCAGGACTTCTGCAGTATTGTCGGAGCCATGAAATCATCTGGACTCTTTCTCGAGCACATAAATCCCGCCGTCCGCCCGCAAGATGACTTGTTTCGCCACATCAATGGCCGTTGGATCGCTCAGGCAGAAATCCCGGCGGACCGCTCCTCAGACGGCGCCTTCTATCGCCTTTACGAGAAATCCGAAAAGGATGTGCGAGCGATTATTGAAGAGCTCGCGGCCCAGTCCCACCCAAAAGGCACTAATGCCCAAAAAATCGGCGATTTATATAAGACTTTTATGGACCACGAACGAGTAAATGCGCGGGGTATCTCCCCGGTTCAGGCTGACCTCACCGCTGCCCTATCGATTTCAAATATCAAGGAGTTCCATCGAATCCTGGGCGACTTTGAGCGTCGCGGCCTCGGTGGCTTTTTCTATCAAGCAGTTGAAGCAGACAAGATGGATTCAAATACCAATATCGCCTACATCGGCCAGGCCGGTCTGAGTCTTCCCGATGAGGCTTACTATCGCGAAGAAGAGCATGCCGAAATTCGCGCCGCTCTGCTTGAACATATCGCCAAAATATTTTCTATCGCAGGAGTTGATGGTGGCTCGGAAAAGGCGAGATTAATTCTTGAGCTAGAAACGCAGATTGCCTCCCATCATTGGGATTCCGTACGCGATCGTGACGCGGTAGCTACTTACAACAAGCTGAGCTTTGCCGAGCTACGTGAACTTACACCGGGATTTGATTGGGATACCTGGATTGAATCAAGTCAGATTCCAGCCAGCGCCTTTGATCCATGCATCGTCACCCAGCCCTCATTCTTCAGCGGCGTCTCGGAGCTGCTCCAAAACTTCAACGCTCCTGCTTGGAGCGCTTGGTTGGCATTTCATATGCTCTCCAGTGCAGCTCCTTATTTGCACGATGAAATGGTTAATCAAAATTTCGCCTTTTACGGCACCACTCTCTCCGGGACTCCAGAGCTCCGCGCCCGTTGGAAGCGAGCCGTCGGCCTGGTTGAAGGATCACTGGGTGAAGCGGTAGGAGAAATCTATGCCGAGCGCCATTTTCCAGCTCAGGCAAAAGTAGAAATGAAGCTGCTCGTGGCAAATCTGCTCGAGGCATATCGCATTGATATCGCGGCGTTAGATTGGATGAGCGATGAGACTAAATCTAAAGCGCTCGATAAATTAGGCACCTTTAGGGCAAAGATCGGCTTTCCCGATAAGTGGCGCGATTACTCGGCTCTAGAAATTTCCGATGATGACCTCTTTGGAAACCTTGGTCGCATTACTCAATTTGGCCAAGAGTATGCACTCGCCAAAATTGGAAAACCAGTCGATAAAGAAGAGTGGGGCCTTACTCCGCAAACTGTAAATGCCTACTACCACCCACTTCACAATGAAATCCTCTTCCCAGCTGCAATTCTCCAGCCCCCCTTCTTCGATATGGAGGCCGACGATGCGGTGAACTATGGCGGCATTGGTGCGGTGATTGGCCATGAGATTGGCCATGGCTTTGATGACCAAGGTTCTCGCTACGACGGCTCTGGAAATCTCAACAATTGGTGGAGCGATAAGGACCGGGAAGAATTTGAAATACGTGCAAATAAATTGATTGAGCAGTTCGATAATTTGCATCCGACGCTAGCGCCAGATATTCACGTAAATGGCGCGCTGACAATTGGCGAAAATATTGGAGATTTGGGGGGTTTAACGGTCGCAATTAAGGCCTACCAGCTCTCACTCCGTGGCGCTGTTGCGCCCGTTATAGACGGTTTTACGGGCTTACAGAGGCTATTTATGGGCTGGGGACAGGTCTGGCGTCAAAAAATGCGTGAAGAAGAAGTCAGAAGGCGCATTGCAATCGATGTTCACTCCCCCGACGAGTTCCGTTGCAATCAAATTGCGCGAAATCTGCACGAGTTCCACGAAGCTTTCTCGGTTAAACCAGGCGATGCGATGTATCTGCCAGAAAACGAACGAGTTCGGATCTGGTAACTAGCCAGTAATTACTTGCTGGCTAGACGGGCGACTCTGCGCTTCTCTTGTTCGGCTGGGTTTGGTACCGGGACGGCGGCGATGAGTCGTTGGGTATAGGCCATCTGTGGGTTCTTGAGAATCAAATCTCGATCGCCCTGCTCGACCAATTCACCATTCTGCATAACTGCAACTCGGTGAGACAAAATATCGACAACCGCTAGATCGTGGCTGATGAAGAGGCAGGCAAATTGCAGCTTTTGCTGTAAATCTTGGAAGAGTTCCAGGAAGCGGGCTTGAACCGAGACATCGAGTGCTGACGTCGGTTCATCGGCAATCATTAAATCTGGAGTTAGAGCGAGGGCGCGAGCAATTCCTACACGTTGGCGCTGTCCACCGGAAAGTTCATGCGGATAACGATTTCGATAGCTGCGAGGAAGTTCGACTTGATCCAATAGATCCTCGACTTTATGAGCCAAATCCGCACCCTTTGCCAGACCGGCCAAGAAAATCGGTTCCCCAATAGATTCACCGATAGGCAGGCGTGGGTTGAGCGAAGAGGCGGGATCTTGAAAAACAATTCCGGTATGACGGCGAATCTTCTGCAAATCTTTCTGAGTTGCATGAGAGATATCTTGGCCAACGATTTCAATCTTTCCAGATTTAATGGGAAGGAGTCCGATGGAAGCTCGGCCAACGGTTGTCTTTCCAGAACCGGATTCACCAACTAGGCCAACAATTTCTCCTGGATAAATTTGGAGCGAGAGGTTCT
>CAIMNT010000183.1 GCA_903842855.1 uncultured Actinomycetes bacterium | reverse complement strand
GGGAGTATGTCCGGGTGCATGTAACGCTTTAAGCGTGAATCCTGCTACCTCAATGGTTATTCCATCGGTTAATTCACGAACATCATTAGGTTCGGCGAAGCTCTCCACGCCCATCTCTTTCAGTATCGGAATAGTCGGGCCGCCTGGGGTCAGAATGCCAAAGGGGTTTCCTAGGAACTCGCGGTCCTTGGGGTGGATATAGGTGGCTAAGCCATATTTAGCGTCAAGCGGCTGAACTGAGAACGTGTGATCCAAATGCCCGTGGGTCACGACCGTGGCAATGGGTTTCAAATTGTGCCGGGATATGACCTCACTGATCGGAGCCACCATATCGGGAATCATCATCCCCGGATCCACGATGAAACACTCCGAATTCTTCCCCGGGGCAAAGATCCAGCAGTTTGTGGCGAAATATTGAGCGCGAATTACCTCAAGAATCACTCGCAGGCCTTCCCTCGGGCCAGGAATCGAATTTTCCCAGGCACAGGCTTTAAGGGTACCGTTAAGCCCTTGATCGGAAGGTCAAGAGAGCCGAGAACGCTTTGCCGCGAACCCGGAAATCAACCCGTTAACGAAAAGGCTTCATCCACATCGGTGGAGATTGAGCCTGACGCGCAACCAAAGGAGCAAGAGATGACAAACCCCGAAAATCTCAGTGCAGCATCAGCCCTAATCGGCGACCCGGCCAAATTTGGTCGTGTTGGTGAAGATGGAACTGTGTACGTCACAACTCCTGAAGGTGAGCGCGCAGTCGGTTCATACCCGGGGAAGAGCAGCGAAGAGGCCCTTGCCTATTTCGTCCGAAAGTTTGAATCGGTAGCCTCCGAGGTAGCTCTCTTAGCCGCTCGTATCAAGAGCGGTGCCATGGTTCCCAGCGATGCTCAGATTGCGGTCACCAAACTCAAGGAGCAGATCGCTAATCTCAATGGGGTTGGTGACTTGGTCACTCTCGCAAAATCAGTTGATCAGATCCCCTCTCTCATCGAGGGCCACAAGGCTGCATATGAAGCCCGCAAAGCTCTGGAGAACGCCGCCAAAGAAGCGAAGCGAGCCGAAGCAACAGCCATAAAAGAGAAGTTGGTTGAAGAGGCAGAATCCCTCGCCCTTTCAGAAAGTTGGAAATCCACTGGAGATCGATTGAAGGTACTCCTGGATGAATGGAAGGCAGCTCCACGTCTAGAGAAGAAAGCTGATGCTGACCTCTGGAAGCGATTCTCCAGCGCTCGCAACAAGTTCGACAAGCGCCGCCGCACTCACTTTGCTCAACTTGAAAATCAGAGTGCAGTTGTCACTCAGTCAAAGAGCGCCATCATCGAGGAGGCAAAGAAACTTGCCGACTCCAAGGATTGGCTTGCTACTGCTAATCGCTTCAAAGAACTTATGGATGCTTGGAAGGCAGCTGGCCGTGGTAAGAAGAGCGTCGACACCAGACTCTGGGAAGAGTTTAAGACCGCTCAAGATGCCTTCTTTGCCGCTAAGAAGGCGGACCTTGAAAAGCGACAAGGCACCATGGCCGCCAACTTAGCAAAGCGTGAAGAGCTCATTCTCCAATTTGAAGCTCTACTTCCAGTAACCGATGTAAAGAGCGCCAGACATAAGTTCCATGTTCTGCATGAAAAGTGGAATCGAATCGGGATGACGGAACGTAATAAGCGCGCCGCGCTGGACGCTCGACTAGAGAAGGTTCAAGCCGAGATCGATTCCTTGCATCAAGAAGTTTCACGCCGCAGCGATCCAACCGCTATCGCACACGCAAATAGCGTGGTGCAAGGGCTCTTGGATGCTATCGACAACTACGAAAAGCAAGCGGCAAAGGCAGAGGCGGCCGGCCAGAGCGCGAAGGCCCTTGTTGCGCGTGAAGCAGCTGCTGCACGTAAGGCGTGGCTCGCAGAAGCCCAAAAAGGGCTAGCCGACTTCAAAAAATAATTAGTTGTTGGTGGTTCGATAGACATCGTAGACACCTGCGACGCTGCGCACTGCAGATAGAACCGTGTCCAAATGCAGTGCATCGGCCATCTCAAAGGTAAATCTCGATAGAGCTACCCGGTCTTTGCTTGTACTCACGGCCGCGTTCAAGATATTCACATGTTGATCGGCAAGCGTTCTGGTGATGTCAGAGAGAAGACCCGAACGATCAAGGGCTTCAACTTGAATATTTACAAGGAACAGTGCACGTGCGCTGTTGTTCCATTTTACATCGACGATGCGATCGCCTTGGTGCTCCTTGAGATCATTGACGTTGATGCAGTCGGCGCGATGAACACTCACCCCACTTCCTTTTGTGACAAAACCCGTGATCTCATCTCCCGGAACCGGAGTACAACAGCGCGCGAGTTTGACCAGTAAATCGCCCGCACCTTCAACATCTACTCCCGATGAATTGCGTTTAGCAGCGGTGGGTCTGCGAAATAGGTGTTCGATATTCTCTTCTGGAGCATCGTCCTCGTCGCCAAGTTGATGGGCCAGCTTTTCGATTATGGAGGCGGCAGATACATGTCCGTTGCCAACTGAGGCATAGAGCGCTTCAATATCGGGAAAGTGAAGTTCGTGAGCCAACTCTAAGATCGCCTGCCCAGCAAGAATCTTCTGAAGCGGCATCCCCGCCTTGCGCATCTGACGAGCTATGGACTCCTGACCGGCCTCAATCGCC
>CAIMNT010000182.1 GCA_903842855.1 uncultured Actinomycetes bacterium | reverse complement strand
GATGATGGAAGAGTGCAACGACGTCAAAGATCCAGAGCAAGCCCAGTTCGACAACTGTCATGACTACTTGGGCCTTGGCGGTAAATTCAATGCCGTAAGCGATGATCGCCACCATGAAGATGAAGATCAACGCACCAACAAGCGTTGTCCAGTGAGTATTGCTGATCGTTGCTTGATTATTAGTAAACAATGAGAGAAGACCTGTTGAAGCAGGAAGCGTTGAGACAAGTCCAAAAATTATTGAAGCGGTAACAAGCGACCAACCAGCTAAGTATCCAAGGATTGGGTGCAGCGCGTTGCGAACCCAAACATAAGTCGCTCCGGCATTTTGTTTCACCTTGCCCATGTAATGGAAGGCAAGAACTACACCGAACATCGCAATGCCGGAATATAGAAGTTCCCCTGGGCCGAAGAGCCCGACTGTGATGGCTAAAGTTACGGTCGTAGCAGCAATTGAGTAAGCCGGAGCAGAGCCAGCGATTCCCATAATGGAGGACTCAAAGAGCCCCAACACGTTGGAGGCTAGGCCGGTACCTTCATTCTCAACTTCTTCGTGGGTGGGGCTTGCCATTCAGGAACCTCCGGATTTGCGAGGGCATCCAATGATGCGCTGGGTGAGATATCCGCAGACCCTACATCCTCACTAGCTCCTTTTGCGAGAGTTTGGCGGGCAAAAAACTAGGTGAGATTGGATTTATTCCATATTTTTGTTCTAGACAACTATTCAGCCGAGGCCGATGAGAATTGGCTGGCATAGAGATCAAAGTAGAAACCCTTAGCGGCCATGAGTTCTTCATGGTTGCCCTGCTCAATCAAGCTTCCCTTATCCATCACCAAGATTGTGTCGGCGTCGCGAATAGTAGAGAGTCGATGAGCGATCACAAAGCTAGTTCTACCCATTCTCAATTTTGCCATCGCGTGTTGGACCAGCACTTCAGTTCTCGTATCGACTGAAGATGTTGCCTCGTCGAGGATCAAAACTGCAGGATCGGCCATAAAGGCCCGAGCGATGGTAAGTAGCTGACGTTCACCGTTCGAAACAGTCGAATTATCATCTGTGAGAAGCGAGTCATAACCACCAGGCAAGCCCCGAATGAAGTGGTCGATGTTGGCTGCCTTAGCAGCCTGGGTGACCGCCTCCAGCGAGGGGTTGCTTGAGCCGAAGGCAATATTCTCTTGAATAGTTCCTGAGAAGAGCCATGTATCTTGCAGGACCATTCCAAATTGGCGCCGCAGATCATCTCGAGTGATATCTCGGGTATTTATCCCATCAAGGGTTATCTCACCACCATTGATCTCATAAAAGCGCATGATCAGATTTACCAGCGTCGTCTTTCCTGCACCTGTTGGACCAACGATTGCCACTGTTTGACCCGGCATTACATCAAGGTTGAAGTTCTCAATAAGAGGTTGATCGTCTTTATATCTAAATGAGACATCTTTAAATGAGATCGCTCCGGTAGCACGGGCGAGGGGAACACTTGGATCGCGATCTGGCTCTTCTTCTGGGGCATCTAATAATTCAAAGAGGCGTTCTGCGGAGGCAACGCCTGATTGAACGGTATTCATTAATCCAGCGATCTGTGCGAGCGGCATTCCGAACTGGCGAGAGTATTGAATAAATGCCTGTACATCACCAAGTGACATCGTTCCAGTCGCAACTCGATATCCACCGAGTACTGAAATTCCAACATAAATAAGGTTGGAGATAAATGTGGTGGAAGGCATGATGATGCCCGACATAAATTGAGCGTTAAATGACGATTTGTTGAGATTCTCGTTCAACACTCCAAAGTCGGCGATCGCTTGTTTACGTCTTCCAAAAACTTTGACGAGTGCCGCACCGGTATGCATCTCCTCAACGTGACCATTGAGTTTTCCGGTCCAATCCCACTGCGCAATAAATTGTTTCTGAGATGCCTTGGCGATTCGGACCGAGACAAACATAGAGAGCGGGATAGCGATTAATGAGATCAGCGCGAGAAGCGGACTAATCCAGATCATCATGATGAGCACCGAGATGACCGTTAAAGCAGAGTTAAGAATCTGCGACAAACCTTGTTGCATAGAGGTGGAGATATTGTCCACATCATTAGTCACGCGTGAAAGTAAATCTCCGCGAGAGGTCCCGTCGAAATAACTGAGTGGGAGACGACCGATCTTCTCTTCAGCAAGGCGACGCAATCTAAAGACGGTCTTTTGAGTTACTCCTGCCATCAAATATTGCTGCAACCAAAGAAAGAGTGAGGAGATTATGTACAAACCAATAGCTAAGAAGATCCAATGTGCGACTGCAGTGAAGTCAATTCCCTTACCTGGGATAACCCCGCTCTTATTAATTACATCGGCATATGTATTTTGTCCGCTTGCCCGAAGACGTGCAACGACCTGTGCCTTGGTTAAACCAGCCGGAAGCTTATGGCCTAAAAATCCATAGAAGATATCGTTAGTGGCATGTCCCAAAATCTTTGGCCCAAGTGAGCCAATGGTGACCGCAGTGGTGATAAGTACAAATACGGCGTACAAAGTCTTACGCTCTTCACCCACTTCACGTAGTAAGCGGCGCAATGAACCCTTGAAATCTTTCGACTTTTGAACCGGCCCACCCATCATCCCAGCCATCGGTCCGCCACGACCGACTCCGCCGGCCATTAGTGGACGGCCTCCCTGAGGCGCACGCTGGCTCATGATGCCGCCTCCTCTGGACTTAACTGCGATAGAACAATTTCTTGGTAGGTCTCACTGCTCTTCATAAGTTCAATGTGAGTTCCAATACCAGCCACCCGACCTTCATTAAGAACAACAATTTGATCCGCTTGCAAAATGGTTGATACACGCTGTGCGACAACGATCATCGTGGTGTGGCCCATGACGTTGTGCAGTGCACTTCTAAGTTTTGAATCGGTGGTGTAATCAAGTGCGCTGAAAGAGTCATCGAAAATTAAAATTTGCGGCTTCTTCACCAAGGCGCGAGCGATAGATAGGCGCTGTCTTTGACCACCAGAGAAGTTCGTTCCACCTTGCGCAACGCGGGCTTCAAGCTTCTCCGGTAACTCGTCGATAAATTCTCGAGCTTGAGCTACCTCTAGGGCGCTCCACAACTCTTCATCTGTTGCATCAGCTTTTCCGTATCGCAAATTCTGCGCAACAGTTCCACCAAATAGGAAGGAGCGCTGTGGCACCAATCCGATCTCTGCCCAGACAGATTCAAGAGGTTGATCCCTAACATCTACTCCATCAAGTGTTACCGAACCATTTGTAACATCAATAAATCGTGGAATGAGGTTCAGCAAGGTTGACTTACCTGAACCGGTAGAACCAATGATCGCTGTGAATTTCCCTGGTTCTGCTGTAAAAGAAATATCGGAGAGGATTGGATGTTCTGCTCCCGGATACCGGAATTCAACCTCGTTAAATTGAAGCACACCTCGACGATCTTTAGGTTCAATCGGTGTCAAGGTTTCGATCACTGATGACTTGGTATCCAAAACCTCTTGAATGCGTTCGGCGCACGCGGCAGCTCTTGGAATCTGTAATGACATAAAGATTGCCATCATGACGCTGCTCAGAATCAACATGATGTAGCTCAAGAATGCCGTCATGTTTCCGATTTGCAAATTTCCAGAGTTAATTAACTTTCCACCAAACCAGATAACCGCAACTGAGGAGAGGTTTAGAATCATTGATAGAGATGGGAACATCACCGCAAAAGTTCTCGTAACCCGTAATTGCGTCTGCATCAAATCTAACGATGCATCTGCAAACCGCGCCTCCTCTTGACGGGTCTTTACAAATGCCCTGATCACTCGCACACCAGCGATTTGTTCCCGAAGAACGAGATTGATGCGATCGATCTTTATCTGCATGACTCGAAAGGCAGGAACAATACGACGCAGCAAGAGAATGATCAGGAGCGACATAATCGGTAGCACTACGAGCAATAGCCCAGAGAGTTTGAGGTTTGATCGCAGCGCCATGATGATCGCACCAATACCTGTGATAGGAGCGCCGATCATCATTGTGAAGCCCATAAAGAGAACCAGTTGAACTTGCTGGACATCGTTGGTATTTCGGGTAATCAACGACGGAGCGCCAAATTTATTGAGTTCGCGCGCAGAAAAGCCCTCAACTGCTGAGAAGACCGCTCCGCGCAGATCTCGACCAAAGGCCATCGCTACACGCGCTGAGAGGTAGGCGAGCCAGACCGAGGCACCCATAACCAAGGCGCTGGAAGCCAACATGATTTCTCCGATATGCCAGATGTAACCAATGTTGCCCTTTGCTACTCCGTTGTTGATGAGATCGGCGTTGAGGTTTGGCAGGTACAAGCTGGCGATTGCTTGGAT
>CAIMNT010000181.1 GCA_903842855.1 uncultured Actinomycetes bacterium | reverse complement strand
CACCATCACCACTATAACAACCTATCTTTGTATACGAGCCGAGCGTGAAGCGGTCTCTTAAATAATTCATCGTGTCTGTGTATTGGGTAAAAATAACCACCGAGTCATAATCCAAGAGAGCTTTCCCGACATCTTTCATCAGTTCTTCTGCCTTGGTATCCGCTCCCGTCATTGATTCAAGATCTCTGACGAATATTTTCAATTCATCAATCTCCTGACGGAGCAACTCAGTATTTGTATCTAAGTCCTCTGGATCGAGCAATGAATCCTCAACGTCAAATTGATCGTCAGAATCCAGAAGCGCTGCAAGCCTCTGTCGATTTTCCAAGGCATCCAGTCTCCTGCGCATTGAAGACCTCATGGCAGCAAATGAGGAAGTTAAGCGCCGTCTGTAAACCGTCATGATGAAACCAAGTGCTTGGGTGGCCCCTTGATTCTTATAAGCGTCGTAATATTTTGAAATGTAATTATCAATACGGTCGTAGAGATCTGCTTCTTCGGGACTCAAGGCAATGAATCTGTCCTCTACTTCGCGTCTTGGAATAATTACATCAGCTGGTATCAAACCCATAGATTGGTAAATTCTCATAGTCTCACGTGTATTTCTAAAGGCACGATCTCTCATTGGTGTGTGACGCTTGAGCCAACGATCAATGGCCACTACTTCTTGCTCTGTCAGAGTAGAGATTGTTTGTGGGGCCAAAGAGTTTGCTTCAAGTTTGAGCACCTTGTCTGAGCCTACAAATCCAAGCTGATTTTCGATTTCAGATTCCAATTTTTCATCTCTAACAGCTTCCTTATCACTGAAATAATCTTCCAGCATTGCAGACAGAAAATCCCAACTTCGATCTTTGGGGGTTAATCTGAGTTGCTCGTAATATGACAAGAAATCATTTGCGCTGCGTCCCCACATTTTAGGCAAGTCAAGCAGCTCTAGGAGATCCCAAACTTCATGGGCATGCATTTGCATTGGGGTTGCGCTGGCAAGATATAAAGCTTTCCAAGACTCGCTTTCTCTCATGGCATGAAGCAACTGAAGTAATGAATTTGCAGAGTCCGAAGGTTTTGAACCTTTTCTTCTTGCGTGATGTGCTTCGTCAACCACCACTACATCCCAAGGCCCCGCATCGATCAATTGTTGTCTTCGATCGCGCCTTCTAGCTAAATGGGAAGACGCAAGCACTATAGGAAATGCATTCCAAGGATTTGCAGTCTTCGGTATTGGAACCGGATGGTTCATTATGTCCAAAAAGACACCATCGCCAAATCTGTAAACCTCTATACCAATCTTTTCTGATAACTCCTCTTGCCACTGCTTTAGGACTGAAGCTGGCACCAATAGTAAAATTCTCTTAGCGCGACCACTTAAGTAAAGCTCCCGTAATACAAGTCCAATTTCAATGGTCTTACCCATACCTACCATGTCAGCAAATAGGTATCCGCGTGGGAAAGTGTCAACCACTCTCTTAACCATATTTGCTTGATGCGGAAGTGGAGTTGCTGGAGCTGTACCAACTGCAGTCCAAGGCTTCTCCACTGGTATTTTCTCTAGGGCAGTAAGTAATTCGATTGACCGAATATCTAGTTCATTACTTAAGTCCTGATCAACAGGAATAGGGGCTAGTTCTGGCGCAATGGAAATTAATTGTCGAATGACCGCCTCTGGTAGTGGTAACGCCCGCCATTCTGGATCATTGGTACTTTCCCAAAGTTCTGTAAATCTCTGCTTGGTCTCGACGCCATAGCGCATCCAAATTTCTTCATCCCAAGAATAGAAGGCTTTAAAAGTTTCGTAGTTATCCTGCCAACCTGTTGTAGTGGAATTATTGGAGCCCTCAAAAGCAACTTCGTTTCCCAGTCCATCAACGAAAAGCCCATGCTTCGTGTGGAAGTACTTTCCACTTTCTTCTTGAGTTAGATATTTTCCATCTTTAAATGGCACACCAACCTTTATTTCAAGCCTATTTTCTTTAATCATCCAGGCAATTACCTTATGTGGTGCGGAAGATATTGCTTGAGCCCCAGAAAGTCCCGGATCTTCTAAAATCTTTTTTGCGATAACGGAATCAATGGTTTCCCCGTGAGTAATAGCGTCAACGTCTTTCTGGCTAAGTTGTGCGCCAACTAAAAGGCGCATCTTTCCATTTCCAGCAATAAAATGTGCAAGTCCTTGGGCAGCATAAGCAATCTCAGAGGATGACCAGTAACCAACTGCTCGATCATAAGAGACAGCTCTGGTTAATAGCGGAATGTAGAAAGAACTAAGCGGATTTTTTGATGGCTCGTAATTATAGAGAAGTGGCAGTTCGCTAAAAGGAGCAATCTCATTATTCATGTAAGTTCACTCTGATATCACAATGGAATCTTCTAGTGAATCAAATAGGGTTGGAATTTCTTGTTTTGCTTGAATTTCCAAAAGGCTTGGAAGAGATATTTCAGGGAAATATGCCGTCACCAAAGTATCAAGCAATCCTGCTTCCTGTACTACCCATTCATTCTTAATTTG
>CAIMNT010000180.1 GCA_903842855.1 uncultured Actinomycetes bacterium | reverse complement strand
ACCTTCGGATTCCAATTCTGCAAGCGTCTGCGCGCTAGCCTGAAAAGATCCCTCGCCATTCTTAATCGGAATAACTAAACGATCACCTTTGGAGTAACCAGAGGTCCATGGTGTCGAATTATTTTCAATAACGAGTGGTTGGTCGGTGCAGACAAAATGCAGACCCTGATTGCGAGTCAGCGCTCCAGGCAACAGATGCGATTCGCAGAGAATTTGAAATCCATTGCAGATTCCAAGCACAGGAAAGCCATGCTCTGCTGCAATGATGATGGAGGACATGATGGGAGCGAAGCGAGAGATTGCACCACAACGTAAGTAATCACCATATGAAAAACCACCAGGAAGAACTACCGCTTCGACCTCCTTGAGATCATCGCTGGCATGAAAGAGAGGAACCGGAGTACCGCCGGCTAAACGAATGGCACGGAGCGCTGAAGAGTCATCCAGCGATCCTGGAAAAGTTACGACTCCAATACGCATTACGCCTCAACCTTTACTGCGTAGGTCTCAATCACGGGGTTGGAGAGGAGGGTCTCTGCCGCCTTCTCAATGTCAGCCAATTGCGCTGCTGTGGGAGTTCCTTCGACTTCAATCTCAAAACGCTTTCCTTGACGAACCGCTTGGGCGAAGGTGAAACCCAGGCGAGGCAGAGCCGCGGCAACAGCCTGTCCCTGAGGATCGAGGATCTCGGGCTTCAACATAACTTCCACGACGATTGTGGCCATTAGATTTTCCTTCCGGTCAGTAAGGTGAAAGCGGCTTCGTATCGCTCCCGAGTTTTTTCTACAACTTCATTGGGCAACTCAGGGGGAGGACTCTTGCGATCCCAGCCTGAGGCAAGGAGCCAATCTCGAACATATTGCTTATCGAAAGATGGTTGAACGCCACCAGGTTTCCAGGTGTCGGCCGACCAGAACCTTGAAGAGTCAGGAGTAAGGGCTTCATCGCCTAGGCAGATCTTACCGTCGTGATCGCGACCAAATTCAAATTTGGTATCCGCCAAGATAATTCCGCGCGTTGCGGCATAGTCGTGCGCTGTTGAGTACAGGAGCAGAGTTAATTGGCGCAAAATCTCTGCATCCTCTTCCCCCACGATTGATGCAGCACGTGCAAAGGAGATGTTTTCATCGTGATCCCCCATCTCGGCCTTTGTGGCGGGAGTGAAAATGTTCTCCGGGAGTTTAGAACCATCTAGCAACCCTGCGGGGAGTTCTATGCCGGTAACCGATTGCGATTGTTGGTATTCAACCCAACCCGAACCTGTCAGATAACCGCGCGCCACACATTCAATAGGGAACATATCGAGCGGCTTAACAATAACCGCACGATCTTTAACGCTACTTGGGACATCAGTTGAGATCAGATGGTTAGGAACTAAATCAGCGAACATTTCAAACCAAAAGAGAGAGAGTTGGGTTAACAATTTTCCCTTGCCAGGAATCGGAGTTGGCAGGATGTAATCAAATGCCGAAATTCGATCGCTAGCGACAATGAGAAGTTCACCGTTCTCATTTGTATAGAGATCGCGAACCTTTCCGCTGCGCAGATGGTTCCAGCCCTCAATCACGGTACTCACCTAATGCTAGATGGGCGATATTGCGCCGCAGCGACGTGCTTAGATGTAATCGCTCCAATGCGATTGATAACGCGTCTTGTCTGCGCCTGTGCATCACCAGTGAACTCCAGCGGTGATGAAAGGAGAGCGAGAAGTTCGCTCTTATTCAGTGGAATGCGAGGATCATCAGCAAGTGCATCGATCATGGTGTTGGGTTTACCGGCGCGAATTCCAAGTGCGGCAGCAACTGCATGTTCCTTGATCGCCTCGTGAGCCACTTCGCGACCCACACCAGCTTTCACAGCAGCAACTAATATCTTTGTAGTTGCTAGGAAGGGCAGGTAACGAATCAATTCCGCATTGATTACCTCGGGGAATGCGCCGAACTCACCGAGCACCGTCATGAATGTTTCGAGAAGGCCGTCGATTGCGTAAAAGGCATCTGGGAGTGCGATTCGGCGCACAACGCTACAAGATACATCGCCCTCGTTCCACTGATCACCGCTGAGCTCACCAACCATGGAGGCATATCCGCGCAAAATAACGGAGAGACCATTCACGCGTTCACATGAACGAGTGTTCATCTTGTGCGGCATAGCACTTGAGCCAACTTGTCCCGCCTTAAAGCCTTCCGTTACTAGCTCGGCACCAGCCATCAAGCGAATTGAGGTTGCAAGCGATGATGGAGCTGCGGCGATCTGT
>CAIMNT010000179.1 GCA_903842855.1 uncultured Actinomycetes bacterium | reverse complement strand
TATGTCCCGTCTTATCTCGGACAGTCACCACTGGCGAATATCCATTTGCTTGAAGGTAGACCTTGGTGCTTCCAGATGTCCAAGGCTTATTAACCTTGATAATCACCTGTTTTGCTCGTGTGCCAAGTGGATTTGCAATCTGCGTAGTCAGAACATAATTGCTTGGTTGAGCAGTTGTTGGGTCATACGTTGCTACGAAATTGGTGGCAGTCAAAGAAAATGGAATCAGCGAACCCTGTCCTTGAAACTTACCGTAAGAGATATTGTCGTAAGAAGTTGGCGTATTAATGAATCGATCTCCTACATTAAGAATCGCCTCTCCCTTCATTCCAAAGAGAGATCCGAGCGCCACACCAATTAAGATCAAAATAAGTGAGAGGTGGAAGAGCAGATTGCCGGTCTCGCGGGCATAACCCTTCTCTGCCGAGATTGAATTTCCATCAACTCGAATCCGGAAACGTTGCCGTTTCAGCCACTTCGCGGAGAGCTCGAGTGCGGTGAGGGAATCGGCCGTCACAACTCGATAGCCCTCCATGCGATCTAAGTTGCGAGGAGTAAGCGGTGGCTTCTTGCCAATAGCCCGTAAATGTTGAATGGTGCGAGGCAGCACGCAACCGATCAGCGAAATAAATAGCAACAAGTAAATTGCACTAAACCAAGGCGAGGCATAGACATTAAATAGATGAAAGCGATCCATCCACTTTGCCAGCGTTGGATCCGAAGTGAAATATGAATCGACCTTCTGCGGATTTTGATTACGTTGTGGAAAGAGAGATCCTGGAATAGCAGCAACTCCGAGCAACATCAGCAAGATAAGTGCTGTGCGCATACTTGTGAGTTGGCGCCAGCCCCAACGCAGTAGCCCGATAACGCCGATCTCCGGCGCAGAACTCTTCTGATCGCTCATCAGACGCTCGGTACAAAGCTAGAAATGGAGGAGCGCAAGTGGTTCATAATCTCGCCCCATAACCCGGTTGCCTGCAAAAATCCAATAACGATGAGGAAGACTCCCCCAAAAATTGTTAATAAATTGCCACGCTGAGATATGAAGCGACGCAATTTCGCTGATTGATCAAAGAAGAGACCGACTCCAATAAATGGAACTCCAATCCCAAAACAGTAGCCAACGCTCAGGATCGCTCCACGTAGCGCGCTAGAACTCTGGAACGAGAGCGCTTGAACTGCTCCCAGAGTTGGACCAATGCAGGGTGTCCAGCCCAAACCGAAGAGAAAACCCAAGAGCGGTGCCCCAAGCAAGCCTGTAGTGGACTTCCACTTGGGTTTAAAGGATCGATAAAACTTCTGGTTAAAGAGAAAGACGGTTCCCATCAGCATCGTCAAGGCTCCTAAGATAATTTGAAGCCAGCGCGAACCGCTCGATATTTTGGCTCCTAGAGAGCCGAAGAGTGCGCCATAACTAATAAATAAAATTGAGAATCCCGAGACAAAGAGAATCGCTCCTAACGCCGTCCTGCCTTTGTTCTTTACATCGGTCATACCCGCCGAGTAAGCCAGGTATCCAGGGACAAGTGGCAGAACACAAGGTGAGAAGAAAGAGATAAGCCCAGCAATTACAGCGACTGCGAGCGCTAAGAGAAGATTTCCAGAGAGAACCTGGTGCACAAAGAAGTTATGCATGCGGCGCATCCTTAAGAACTTTGTCGATCAGATCGCCCAAGAGAGCAACCGTAACTTCGCCGCTTACTCGCGCCGCGACATAGCCATGAGAGTCAATAATCAATGTGGTTGGGATTGCATTGGGTACAAGTGAATTGCGAAATTTTGCCAGGACTGAATCATCTGTAAATGTGGGATATGAGATCTTAAATCTCTTTACGAATTCGAGTGCGGAAGAGGTGTTATCGCGGGTCAAGATCCCCGCAAACTGCACACCCTGTGACTTGTACTTGTCGGCAAAGTCCGAAAGCAGCGGTGCTTCAGCGCGACAGGGTGAACACCACGAGGCCCAGACATTAAGAACCGTGACCTTGCCGGAGGCAAGTGTGATTGAACCATTCTCGAGCGTGGCACCTGAAATAGTTGGAGCTGGCTTTCGATCAGCGGCTTTTACATATATCGCCACGCCATCGCCAGAGATAAATGCGTTCTGGTTTGCCGTTGAAAGTCCACCGCTGGAACATCCCGTCAGTAAGAAGATTGATGCGAAAGAAACTAATAAGAGCCGCTTCATTTCTTCACAGGCAAGAGATGGCGCGCCGGCTCTCTGTAACTAACTCTCTCGATATCCCCTGCGCTATCTAGATGAAAACTGGTAACCGAAGCTAATGTGCACTCCCGCTTTCTTGGGTCGTGCATCATGTGCCGTCCCTCAACTGCAGAGCGCAAAATCCAGATCGGAAGTTGATGCGAAATTGCGAATGCATCCTTGCCCGCCGCGGCATCTCTTGCAGCAAAGAGGGCTTTGAGCATACGAGCCACTTGCTCTTCATAGGGCTCACCCCATGATGGAACCCACGGTTTAGTAAGATAACGCCAAGATCTGGGATGGCGCAAAACTCCCGAACCTAATTCAAATTTCTGACCTTCAAAGACATTTGCGGCTTCAATCAAATTCTCATTTGTGATGATAGGCAGGTCATGAGCTTGCGCCAGTGGTGTGGCTGTCTCTTGTGCCCGCTGCAAGGGCGAGGCCAATACCGCCCCAACTTCAAATTGTTTTGACCACTCTGCAACGGTGCGAGCCATCTCTTGGCCACGATCAGATAAGTGCCATCCTGGTTGGCGACCATAAAGGATTTTCTCAGGATTGAAGACTTCTCCATGTCGTAAAAAATGAATAGTCGAAGTCATGGCGTAAGCATAAAGGAGGGACGGTACCCACCTGCGCTCTGAAAAGGTGAAGGTTGGCTAGGCTAGTGATATGGCGCTCACACCGAAGCGAGTAGCTTTCTTTGATGTCGACAATACCTTGATGCGTGGCTCCTCTCTATTCTTTCTCAGCAAAGGGATGTATCAGCGCGGGTTCTTCACCAGGAAAGATATCTCCAACTTTGTGATGGCCAATTTGCGCTATCGCCTCTCTGGCGTCGAAAACAAGGAAGAGATAGCGAAGATTCAAGGAGCCGCCTGCGAATTTTTTCGCGGCCACGATGCAAGCATCATCGAGAAGATGGGCATAGAGGTTTATGACGAATATGTCTCGCCAGCGCTCTGGCAAGGAACTATTGAAATCGCGAACAACCACCTAGATCAAAATGAAGAAGTTTGGCTGGTAACCGCAACACCTAAGGACCTGGCTGATCTCATCGCAAAGCGTCTGGGATTTACCGGCGCACTCGGAACCGTGGCAGAAGTAAAGGATGGCGTCTACACCGGAAAGTTGATCGGCCAACTTTTGCACGGACCAAATAAAGCGATTGCGGTAAAACTCTTGGCCGAGGAGCGCGGTATAGATCTGGAGAATTCATATGCCTACTCGGATAGTCACCACGATATTCCTCTCTTGCAGGCGGTGGGCAATCCTCGCGCCATAAATCCAGATACCCTCCTTCAACTCCATGCCCTACATGAGCACTGGCCAATTTATGATTTTCGAAGGATGCGCGCCTTAAAGCGGGTCGCCGCACCGGTGCTGGGTCCGATAGTAAAGCTAGCCACACTGCTCTTACCCTGGAGTTGGCGTCGCGGTAGGTAGCAAAACCCCAGTAATGTAGGGCAGTTATGTCTAACTCAACGATCTCCTTCACCGAGGAGCTACGCAACCGATCTGATGATCAGGTTAAAGTGCTCTTTTCGTTGCGGCCAGATTTGATCTCTCCGGTGCCTACCGATCTCATGGCGCTCTCCGCTCGAGCAAATTCAACGCCAAGCTTGCTTCGCGCTCGTGAAACTCTGGATAAATTTAGGTTGGATATCCTCTCCGCGATCTCTTCCCTCGATGAACCTGCGCCACTTCTTCAGATTTTAAGTATTACCAGCAAGGAGGCGGTTGGCGCCGTTGAATCGCTCTGGGAGCTCGCACTCATCTATAAAGATGGCGATGGTTATCGAGTCCCATCCAACGTGCGAACCATCATGGGAGAGAGCCCCGCTGGACTTGGCCCAAAGAGCTCGCGTCCAGTTGATTTCGCAGCGCTTGAGCAAGCCCCTAAAGGCGCCCGCGAAACACTGATGAAGATGGTCTGGGGTCCTCCCAAAGGACAGATAGCCGATATTAAGAAGGCGCCGCCCGCGATTAAGTGGTTGCTAGAGAATAACTTTTTAGTTCCATTTGATTCGCAGACCGTTTTACTCCCTCGTGAAGTTGCCATGCATCTTCGCGAAGGAAAAGTATTTAAAGAGCTAACGCCACAGCAACCCGCGCTTGAAGGCTCTACTCGAAAGCAGAAGGCGGTGGATCTAGCCGCTATTGCAAGCATATCCACATTTGTCCGTTGGGCTGAAGAGCTTGGCCACAACTGGTCTGATGAGCCGCCTACCTCACTTCGTTCAGGAGGGCTAGGTGTCAGAGATTTGAAGCGAACCGCAGAACATCTCGGTATCTCCGAGGCCTGCGCCGCATTTGTTGCAGAACTACTTTATATCGGCGGTCACATTGTTATAGATACCGATGATCAAATATTGCCCACACATTCCTTTGACGTCTGGCTAACAAAAAGCATTGAAGAACAGTGGCACTCACTTGTAACTCTTTGGTTAGAAACATCTCGCGTAAGTGGACTTATCGGCAAGAGTGATTCCAAAAATATTGCCGCCCTCGGTCCCGAGTTAGATCGCGGTGGCGTTTCAACCTTGAAAAAGGTAATCCTAGGAGTTCTTAAGGACCACCTAGAACTTGATCCGACTTTGGATTCGATGAGTGAAACTCTGCAGTGGTTACTTCCTACGCGTGCCAACAGAGATTATGCGGAGTGGATTTTGCGTGAGGCGGAATGGCTAGGTTTAACAGGTCAAGGTGCGCTCTCCACATTTGGATTAGCTCTTATAACAAATGAGGAGTTAGGAATTGAAAAGGCGCTCCCTAAACCAGTTGATCACATACTCATCCAGGCCGATAACAGCGCAGTTGCACCGGGTCCACTCACTCTAGAACTCGCAAATGCGATTGGAACGATTGCAGATATCGAGAGTCGTGGCGGAGCGAGCGTTTATAGATTTAGCGAAACCTCGATAAGGCGGGGACTTGATCACGGCCAGACCGGGGATCAAATTAAAGACTTCTTGAAGAAGATCTCCAAAACTCCGATGCCCCAACCCTTGGAGTACCTCATCAATGATGTTGCAAAGCGACATGGAAAGCTGCGCGTCGGAAGCACCACCTCATATATTCGCTGTGAAGATGAGGGACTAATCCAAGAGATCATGCATGATAAGCGCATCGACCATCTACGCCTCCGAAAGTTGGCACCTCAGGTCTTAGTAAGTGATGTAGATAGCAATGAACTTATGAGAACCCTGCGTGATTCTGGTTATCTACCGGCGGCTGAGAATGCCACCGGAGTTTTAGTTACTGCGCCCCAGGTAAGACGAGCAAAGTCCAGGCCAAAACCGCCACGAATAATTTCAGAGCCCACCTCTCCCAACGAAACGCTCATTGCCGCCGCTGTGCGGGCGCTGCGCGCCGGAGAGCGAGCAAGCTCCCACAAGCCCCGCGAGGTACCCAGGACTACGGCAAATGAGACTGTCGATCTATTACATCAATACATTGAAGAGCGAGCGAGTTTGACCATCGGGTATGCCGATACCAACGGTGGCGTCTCTAACCGCCTTATCGATCCACTCTCTATCTCACTCGGCACATTGGTCGCGCGCGACCACGCCACCGGCGAGATCGCGCACTTTCGCATACCTCGTATCACCGGCGTGAGCCCCGCCAACTAGGCTTATCCCATGACATTTCTAGCCGACCTGCGCGAACTCGTTGAGTTCCAGTCTCCCAGCGAAGATCTAGAAGCCTGCAAAGGGGTGGTCGATCTGGCGGTGGAGATTGCCGCCAGGAACCTGCCGCAACCTGCCGAGGTGACTAGCGCCGGTGGTCGTCCAGTCTTTTGGTGGGGAAGTAAGAGCCCTGAGGTGGTGCTTCTCTGTCACCTCGATACCGTCTGGCCTATCGACTCATACCTTCCTTTGTGGCGCGAGGAGGGCGATCAAATCTTCGGCCCGGGAATTTTCGATATGAAAGCCGGATTCTTACAGGCGATGTACGCGATCAAAGATCTACCAAGCGCCTTTGAGAAAGTTGCCTTGGTTGGCACCACAGATGAAGAAATTGGTTCACACGCCTCTCGTGAGCTTATTGAGAGATTAGCGAAGAGCGCGAAGGCGACCTTGGTCTTTGAATCCTCCATCGATGACACGGTCAAGATCGGCCGCAAAGGAACTTCGATGTATCGCATCACGGTGTACGGTCGAGCCGCGCATGCTGGGCTTGAACCCGAAAAGGGAATTAATGCCACCACCGAAATCGCAAGGATTGTTTTGCAGATGGCGGCGTTAGAAAATTCCGAACATGGCACAACCGTTGTCCCTACCGTCATGCACTCAGGCTCTACCACCAACACCGTGCCAGCCATCGCCACATTAGATATCGATGCCAGATCGTTTTTAGCTGCGGAGTTAGTGCGAGTCGATTCGGCGATTAAAACTTTGCAAGGATCACACCCAGAGGCACGGATTGAAATAACAGGTGGTATCAATCGCCCTCCACTTGAACACGCTGCAACCGCAGAGCTCTACCAAGTAATTGAAAAGGTGGCTGCAGAACTTGGCTTTCCACCTGTCGGTCACGTCTCAGTAGGTGGAGCGAGCGATGGAAATATCGCCGCTGCTGCCGGTGGCAAAGTATTAGATGGACTCGGTGCAACTGGTTACGGTGCACATGCAGCACATGAACATATCTTTGTAAGTCGAATCGAACCCAGAATCACCCTTATCGCTGGATTCATTAAGGAATTGATTTAATGGTTGATGGTCCGCTGATTGTCCAGAGTGACAAAACTCTGTTACTCGATATCGACCATCCACTCAGCGATGAATGTCGTAGAGCTATTGCATCCTTCGCTGAACTCGAAAAGTCTCCGGAGCATATTCACACCTATCGACTAACTCCGCTCGGACTCTGGAATGCCAGAGCAGCAGGACTCGATGCAGAAAAAGTTATTGACACACTTTTGCAGTACTCCCGTTTTGCAGTTCCTCATGCGCTCTTAGTAGATATCGCCGAAACCATGTCTCGCTATGGCAGATTACGTTTGGAGGCGCATCCAGTACATGGATTAACTTTGGTCTCTAATGACCCAGCCGTACTCCGCGAAGTCACGCGGGGCAAGAAAATTGCGCCAATGTTGGGGTTGCAGATTGACGATGAAACTCTTGTAGTTCACCCGGGACAACGCGGATTCTTGAAGCAGGCTCTACTTAAACTCGGTTGGCCAGCAGAGGATTTCGCGGGTTATGTAGATGGAGAGCATCACGAGATTGCGCTGCGTGAAGAGGGTTGGTCGATTCGCAAATATCAAGCGATGGCTGCCGAAGGTTTCTGGCACGGTGGCTCGGGAGTTGTAGTACTTCCGTGCGGAGCTGGTAAAACAATCGTTGGAGCGGCGGCCATGGCGCACGCCAAGGCGACCACGCTTATTTTGGTGACCAACACCGTCGCAGCCAGACAGTGGCGCGATGAACTTCTTCGCCGCACAACACTTCATGAAGATGATATCGGCGAATACTCAGGTGCCAAGAAAGAGATCCGCCCGGTCACAATCGCCACTTATCAAGTGATGACTTTGCGTCGCAAAGGCGTCTATTCCCATTTAGATCTCTTTGACGCTATCGACTGGGGTTTGATTATTTACGACGAGGTCCACTTACTTCCCGCACCAATCTTCCGCTTTACTGCAGATATTCAATCACGACGACGTTTGGGACTTACCGCGACCTTAGTGCGCGAAGATGGCATGGAAGGCGAAGTCTTCTCTCTCATTGGACCCAAGCGCTTTGACGTCCCTTGGAAAGAGATTGAGTCACAGGGTTACATCGCACCAGCGGATTGTGTAGAAGTTCGCATTACGCTGACTGAGGAAGAACGCCTGAACTACGCCACAGCCGAGCAAGAGGATCGGTATCGCTTCTGCTCCACAACTCTCACCAAACGTAAAGTTGCAGTTGCGCTTGCCAGACAACATGCAGATGATCAAGTACTCGTAATCGGTCAGTATCTCGATCAACTAGATGCCTTGGGTGAAGAGTTGGGTGTACCAGTTATTAAAGGTGACACTCCAGTAAAAGAGCGCGAGCGTCTCTTCAATCTCTATCGCAGCGGAGAGATTAAGTGCCTCGTCGTTTCAAAGGTTGCTAACTTCTCGATTGATCTCCCAGATGCCACAATTGCAATTCAAGTATCGGGAACCTTTGGTTCAAGACAGGAGGAGGCGCAACGCCTCGGTCGAATTCTGCGTCCTAAATCTGATGGTCGAGGTGCTCGCTTCTATTCACTCGTTGCGAGAGACACGATCGACCAAGACTTTGCTCAAAATCGCCAACGCTTCTTAGCTGAGCAGGGATATGCCTATCGCATCATTGATGCGGATGAAGTACTTTCAAAAGATAGCTAGATTAAATTTCTGCTTCTAGCGCCTTGCGAAATCGCTCAGGGTTCACGGTAAAGAAGTCATGGGGGGCGTGATCTATGTGGATCACGGGAACCAGCTCACCGTATTTGTACTCTAAATCTGGATCTCCATCGATAAATATCTCAATAATCTCAAAACTCAGTTCATTCTGCAGCTTTTCTAAGGTTGCTAAGGCATCGTTGCAGAGATGACATCCATGTCGGGAGTAGATCTGAACCTGACGCATGGTGCCTATCTTCGCAGAGGACTAGGATTTTTCACTATGCGTGCCCGAGTAGTGGTCAAACCCCTCGTCGCGGCACTTTCCCTCTCACTTCTAGTCGGAATTTCTCCCGCGCAAGCGCTAACAGTTGAGAAGGTTCCCGCTCCGTACGAAAATCTCTATCGCGCATCGGGGAGCTCTTCGGCAAAAGTCACCTCCAAGACCGCAACGCCATCTGGGAAGCACGTTGGTCTGCTCAGTAAATTTTCTGTGAATTACGTGAATGTCCCGGTAGCCGAACAGATTGCGGTTCAAGCGGCGATTGATATCTGGTCCGATAACTGGAACTCATCAGTCCCCGTCAACGTTGTCGCCAACTTTGTACCCGAAGGAACTTCTGGAATTTTGGCATCCGCCTCCCCCGTTAGCTTCTTCCATAATTTCTCCGGAGCTCCTGACTCCACCCTCTGGTACTCCTCTGCGATGGCGAATGCGTTGGCTGGAAAAGATCTAGATCCCGCAAATCCAGAGATATCAATAAATATCAACTCAACAATGTCGAACTCTTTTTACCTCGGCACCGATGGAAATTGTCCCTCCAACATGTTTGATCTGGAATCCATCATCTTGCATGAGGTGACACATGGACTTGGATTCCTTTCAAATGATTCCTTCGATCCATTCTCACAGTACGGAAGTATCGATCAACCCACACCATTCGATGCCTATGCACAAACTCCCGATGGTGGACGCCTGATGGATCTTCCATCGCCATCTGCACAACTGGGAGCGGCACTTCAAAATACCTTGGTCTGGTCTGGTAAGAATGGAATCGCCGCCAACAATGGTTTAAAACCTGTCTTGTATACCCCAAATCCATATGAGAATGGTTCATCGGTCAGTCATCTAGATGAGGCCACCTATCAAAATAGTGGCGCAAATGCCTTGCTTACACCCTCATGGCCGGGCGGTGCGGTCTTTCACACACCTGGCCCAATAGTCCTGGGAATGCTGGCAGATATGCGAGTAAAGCCACCTGCGGGAATTCCGGTTGGAGTTCCAAATGCACCACGCAATGTCTTTGCTATCGTCGGTGATAGATCCGCCTTAATTAGTTTTGACCCACCAGATAATGCACGTACCTCTCAGGTGACCTCGTATTCGATCAAGGTCAACGAGACAGGCCAGGTTGTTCAAGCGACTTCAAGTCCAGTGAAGATAACGGGCCTGACTAATGGTTCGCATTACTCATTTACAGTAACGGCAAGTAATCAACTTGGAGTCTCACCACCGCAGACTAGTAATGCGATATTCCCACAGGCCGCCTGGAAATCGACCGTCCTAGATAGCGCCTCAGATGCCAAGTTCCTGGCGACTACTAGCTTTAGAGGTTTCCCTGCAGTCGTCTATACCGATTCTAAAAACGGCTATCTCAAACTGGCGACCTGGAATGGAAGAGCCTGGTCCAAGAGCATCATCGATGGAAATGGCGGAGTTGGTGGACGGACTTCAGATAACGTGGCTGGAAATGTCTCGGTCTGCACCTCATCCGCTGGAAAGAATCAAAGACTTGATGTCGTTTATGCAGATGTGACGCAGAAACAGTTGCGTTACGCCGGTTTCAATGGGAAGAGTTGGAAGTACAGCGTCGTTGATGGCGATGGGACCCAGGTAATCAAATTTTCAGATCCCAACAGGAGAAAAACCGCAAGCGATGTTAGTGGAGCAAATGCCTGTGTCGATACCGCCGATGGAATTCAAATCTTTTATCGCGATCAGAGCGAAGGAATAATCTTGGCTGCCGTACAAGTCGGCACGACTATCGGGAATTGGCAGTATCAAATTGTCGACGGTGACACCAACAGTAATGGCCACACAACCGGCGATGTCGGTTTCCACCTCAAAGCGGTAAATGTAGGTCGCAACGTCTACCTGCTCTATGACTCCGTATTGCAAGTCAATCAACAGAAACAAGCTCTACAAGGTGAGGTTCGCTTAGCAACTCGTGCCAGCCTCTACCCTGAAGATTGGCACTACACAGCGATAGATACCTACGGCAGTGATATTGCCGTAGCTGGCTACGACGTTGCACTTTCAGTGAGCGGCAAGAACGTAAGCGGAACCTGGATGGCTGCCAGCGGCACCTCAATTCCAAATCCAAACCAATTGCGATGGATCGATATCACCGGGAACGGATCCGTTATCTCTACCAGCACTGATATTTACGGTACTCCGAGCGCTCCACTTAGCAGCGATGGTTCCCATACCCTCTTTAATTGTCAGAATCGTCTTTGCGCCGTCAATAACGCCGATCAAACCGTCTCATTAGTTACCAGTGCCGATCTATCAAATTCATTCGGTGCTACCTGGATTATTATAAATAAGGTGCGTTACGCCTTAGTAGGTGTCGGTGGAAAATTGCAACTATTTAAGGCAATATCTTTTATTTAGTATGAACCACAGTTACTAGGTAACTTCCCGCAGCTGAAGTTAATTCAATAACTCCTATTCCGCTCTGATACACCAGTGAGAGTGCAGATCCTTGCACCGAATAAATTCCTTTTAGAGATCTATCTTTTAGCGAGTTCTTTATGAGTACGGTCGTGCTCTTATGCAAAGGCATTCCTAACACGCCGCCAATTGGCTTTGGTGATACGTAACTGAGCCAACCATATGCAGCACTCGTCGCACTGAAAATCTGAGAGGCAGCGACTGGTTTAATGGAACTATTCTTGAGCGTCCCTAACTTTCCAAGTGGGGTTAATGAGACCGTAAATGTTGGCGCACCTGTCCGACTCGATAAACCTTGAATAATATAATTTGAACCCTTGAGGATTATAGATGTCGGAATATCTACCTCGGCTAAGTCTTTAGTGAAGGAATTGAGCAAGGTCCCAGTCGAACTTACCTCCCAAACCGTTAGTCGGTTTAGACCAGGAGGCGGAGTGGCTCCATTGCTAGAAATGGCCGAGGCGCCAACTACCCAAATATCTCCCGCCGCATCTACATAGCCTGCCGTCGCAACATCATCCCCCGCAGTGCCAAGCCTTAGATCCCAACTGTGGGTGCCATTGGAATTGAGAGCAACAATAAAACCGTCGCTGCCCCCGAGAGAGGCAGAGGTGAGTAATGGTGAGGAGGTGGTCTCTGCTGTACCTACTAGGTAGATCGCGGTGGTGTTGGTAAGGAGAGTCGACACTTGATCCCCGCCAGAGAAATAGGTAGAAACGCTAGGATTCAAATTTGAAATTGATATGGGGGCGACTGGTGCCTTCGTCGCCGCTACCGCTGCTGAAGAGAGCACAAGAGCGAGCGCCGAACCGAGTAAGAGCGCCTTTTTCACGCCAAATCTCTCGAACGATCTGCAGCCGCTTTCATCGCCCTGGCAACAAGTCCTGCCAAATCCCCTTCGCCAAATACTTTGAGTCCTTCATAGGTAACGCCCTTGGGACTCGTAACGTTCTCACGCAAAGTGGTTGCGCTCTTACCCGTCTCATCTAACATCTTTGCCGCGCCTACAATGGTTTGAATAACCAAAGTGGTTGCAGTTGCTTCATCGATTCCCATAGTGACGGCCCCGGCAACCATCGCTTCAACAAAGGCGAAAAAGTAAGCAGGGCCAGAGCCGCTGGTGGCGGTAGCAGCATCTTGAAGTTCTTCGGCAACCTCAATGCTCTTTCCCGCTGCCGCGAGGAAATCTGATACATATCGGCGTTGATCGGGGCGAACCGCTTTTCCATAGGAGACGATCGACATACCGACGCCTAAGAGGGTTGGGGTGTTAGGCATAACACGCGCCACTGCTGGATTGCCGAGACCAGCCTCTACTGTGGCAATTTTTTTGCCAGCAAGGAATGAGATGACCAGCGACCCCGGCTTTAAGCTTGGCGCAACGCGCTCCATGATGCTCTCTAGATCTTGTGGTTTAACAATGATCATCAATACATCGCTGCTCGCCGCCATCTCCTCTACAGAAGCTGCCTTAATTCCATAGCGCTCCTCGATCTCGTGATTGCGTTCGGACCTGCGCACTGCAAAGTTAATTTTGCTGGCATCTGCTCCAGCCTTGAGTAGAGCGACGAGAAGCGCCTGCCCCATATTGCCCACGCCGATAAGGCCTACCTGGGCGCTTTTAATATCGATCTCATCCACGGGAGTTAGCCTAGCCAATCGCACATCCCCAGGGGCTTGTAGGGTCTGCTCCTGTCGCAGTGCCCTAGTAGGCTCTCGCACTATGCCAGAAGTTAAAGATGGATTTGCACGGGACTTTGTGGAGTTTGCTGACCCAGCAAAACCTGAGGAAATATTTCGTTGTGACCTCACCTGGTTAACTTCTTACTGGCAGTGTATCTACGGCGCGGGCTGCTGCGGTATAGATGCCGATAAGCCCGATGCCGGTTGCTGCTCAGATGGCGCTTACTACTCAGATGGCGATGACGAAGCTCGTACCTTAAAGGTTGCCGAGCGACTCACTCCCGAGATGTGGCAGTTCTACCAAGAGGCGCAACCCAAGAAATCTAAAGGAGTCCTAAAGATCTCTGAAGTCGGTTTAGATGGAGATCGCAAGACTCGCAAAGTTGAAGACTCATGTATCTTCCTCAACCGCAAGGGATACGAAGCACCTGGATTCACAGGAAGCTTTGGTTGTGTACTGCATCATCTCGCACAAAAGGAGGGTGTCCACTTCGTTGAGACTAAACCTGACGTCTGTTGGCAGTTACCGATCCGTCGCTCCTTTGAGACCCGCGAATTTGGTGAACAAGAAATTTCAGTGACGGTAATTGGTGAGTATGAGCGGTTAGCCTGGGGAGATGGCGGAGCCGAGTTCTCCTGGTACTGCACCGCAAATACCGAGGCCCACGTTGGACGCGAACCGGTTTATATTTCTAATCGCCACGAACTAATCGCCCTCATGGGTGAGGCGGGTTATGTCGAACTTAAAAAGTATTGCGATGCTCGCATGGAGGCGATCGCTGCGCTCGCCGCAGAAACAAAGAAGCGTTCACTTCCACTCTTTATCATTCACCCTGCAACGCTTGAGGCGCAGAGATAATTTACGATGGCAAAGGCAACGGCTAAAGATCCATTTAGATGTAGCGAATGTGGCTGGAGTTCTACAAAATGGGTTGGGCGTTGCGGGGAGTGTCAGGCCTGGGGTAGCGTCGAAGAGATTGCCGCTCCCAAGAAGCTCTCATTAGTTGCCGGCGCAGTCTCACAAGCTGCGGTTCCTATCGGTGAAATCAGCGTAGAAAGTGCACGTTCCCGTTCTAGTGGAGTCGGTGAGCTCGACCGCGTACTCGGCGGTGGCCTTGTCCCGGGTGCTGCAATTCTTTTAACTGGCGAACCAGGCGTTGGAAAATCGACGCTACTTCTCTCGGTAGCTGCAGAATCCGCTAGAGCGCAGATGCGCGCCCTTTATGTAAGCGGAGAAGAATCCGCTTCTCAAGTTAGATTGCGAGCTGATCGACTAAAGGCGATAGATCCTCAGCTCTGGCTCGCCGCTGAAAATGATTTAGGTGCGATCATCGCTCACCTCGAGGCGGTCAAACCAGAACTTCTGATTATTGATTCCATCCAAACTATTTCAAGCAGCGCCGTCGAAGGTGCACCTGGTGGTGTGACTCAAGTGCGTGAAATTGCGGCGGCATTGATTCGCATCGCAAAAGAGCGCAATATAACTTTGGTATTAGTGGGCCATGTGACCAAAGATGGATCGATAGCGGGTCCAAGAATTCTGGAACACCTCGTCGATGTCGTTCTTAACTTTGAGGGAGAGCGGCACTCACGTCTGCGTTTAATTCGCGCTACCAAAAATCGTTTTGGCGCTGCCGATGAAGTTGGCTGTTTCGATATGTCAGAAGCCGGCATCGTTGGGCTTCCAGATCCCACAGGACTCTTCACGACGCGCCACACCGAGCCGGTACCTGGAACTTGCGTAACCGTTGCTTTAGAGGGGCGTCGTCCACTTCTCGCCGAGATTCAAGCCTTGGTAGGAGTGCCTGTTGCCGAGGGACGTGACTTTGGAAATGCACGGCGCGTAACATCTGGTTTAGATAATCCTCGTACAGCGATGACTCTGGCTGTCTTGGATCTACGTGCAGGCGTTCGACTTTCTGGGCGAGATGTTTATGTAGCAACGGTCGGAGGAATGAAGATCTCTGAACCATCTGCAGATTTAGCGGTGGCCCTATCGGTCGCCTCTGCCGCAAAAGGTCTAGCGCTCCCAGCAGATTTAGTGGCGGTCGGTGAGGTCGGCCTTGCCGGAGAGATCCGCAAAATCACGGGAGTTCAACAACGTATTGCAGAAGCGGCTCGGCTTGGTTTTAAGAGAGCGATGGTCCCCGTTGGTTCTGAGTTAAAGATTCCTGGGATTGAGATCATGGAGGTCTCTCGGTTGGAACAAGCTCTCGCTAAGGTCAAAATCAACTAGTGAATCAGCAAGTTCTTCTTGATTGGTATGACCAGAACAAACGGGAGCTCCCCTGGCGCAAGAGCACCCCCTGGGGTGTCATGGTCAGCGAATTCATGTTGCAGCAGACCCCTGTAAATCGCGTCCTACCAGTTTGGAACTACTGGCTCAAAGAGTGGCCAACTCCCGCCAGATTAGCCTCTGCCAGAAAGTCTGAGGTAATAACCGCCTGGGGGCGGTTGGGTTATCCACGTCGGGCTGTTAGGTTGTACGAGAGCGCACAGATCATCACCAGAGATTTCAACAATAAGGTACCGAAGAAAGTTGAGGATCTACTTACTCTTCCTGGAGTTGGCGAGTACACCGCTGCGGCCATATCTGCATTTGCATATGGTCAATCGACTCTTGTTCTAGATGTAAATATCCGCAGACTCTTCGCGCGTTTATTTGATGGAGTAGAACATCCCACTAATTCAATCTCTACGATCGAACGAGAGCTTAGACAGAGGTTAATTCCGCAAGATGGCGCAACGTGGGCTGCAGCCACCATGGAATTTGGGGCGCTTGTGTGCACCTCAAAAAATCCGGAATGTGATCTCTGCCCTTTAAAACGTCAATGCGCGTGGCGCAGAGCAGGTTATCCAAAATCTGAATTGGTTCGAAAGTCACAAAACTGGAGCGGGACAGATCGCCAATGTCGCGGCACGATCGTTCAAGCACTTCGGGAGAACTCGAAACTTTCGGCAGTTGCCATTAACAAGTTATGGCACGATGAATCTCAAGTTGAAAAGGCCCTTAAGACACTTATTGCCGATGGCCTCATAGAGACCACCGGCAAAAGTTTCAGACTTGCTAATTAATTAAATTAGTTAGAGCTAGCAGCCTCAAGATCACCAGGTGTATCTGGCATCGTGGACTTAACTACACCAGTAAATGTGAAGGTCTCCTTCTCATCAACGGTTGCAACATCAACGAGAGTGATCTCTCCTGGCTTTACATCGCCAAAGAGAATCTTCTCAGATAAGACATCCTCGATCTCGCGCTGGATGGTACGACGCAATGGACGTGCACCTAACACTGGGTCATATCCACGCTTAGCCAGAAGTGCCTTCGCTGCAGAGGTGAGCTCGATGCCCATATCTTTGGCGCGTAGGCGTTCATCGAGGTTGGCGATCATCAGATCTACGATCTGGATGATTTCATCCTCTGACAACTGGTGGAATACCACGATGTCGTCGATGCGGTTGAGGAACTCAGGGCGGAAGTGGGTCTTTAGCTCATCGCTAACTTTGCCCTTCATACGCTCGTAGTTACCCAAGACATCATCGGAGTTGTGGAAACCAAGTCCCAAAGTCTTTGAGATATCGCGAGTACCCAAGTTCGTCGTCATGATGATGACGGTGTTCTTGAAATCAACGACACGACCTTGCGAATCTGTTAGGCGTCCATCTTCAAGCACTTGAAGCAGTGAGTTGAAGATATCTGGATGAGCCTTCTCGATCTCATCAAAGAGAACTACAGAGAATGGCTTGCGGCGAACCTTCTCGGTCAACTGACCACCCTCGTCATATCCAACATATCCTGGAGGTGCGCCGAAGAGGCGTGAGGCGGTGTGCTTCTCGGAGTACTCAGACATATCGAGTTGAATCAAGGCATCTTGATCACCGAAGAGGAATGCTGCCAAGGTTCGAGATAGCTCTGTCTTACCAACACCAGAAGGACCTGCGAAGATAAATGAGCCACCAGGACGCTTTGGATCCTTAAGCCCGGCGCGGGTACGGCGAATTGCTTGTGACAGGGCGCGGATCGCTTGATCCTGACCGATGACACGACGGTGCAACTCATCTTCCATCCGAAGCAGACGTGCGGTCTCTTCCTCGGTCAACTTAAAGACTGGAATTCCAGTTGAGTGTGAGAGAACTTCAGCGATGAGCTCTTCATCAACCTCAGCGACGATATCAAGATCGCCAGCCTTCCAGGTCTTCTCACGGTCGACCTTCTCTGCGATAAGAGTCTTCTCTTTATCGCGGAAGGAGGCGGCCTTCTCGAAATCTTGAGCATCGATGGCAGACTCTTTATCTTTGCGAGCCTTAGCAATCTTCTCGTCGAATTCGCGCAACTCAGGTGGAGCGGTCATGCGGCGAATGCGAAGACGTGAACCGGCCTCGTCAATGAGATCGATAGCCTTATCTGGAAAGAATCGATCGGAGATATATCGGTCGGCGAGAGTTGCTGCCGAAACCAATGCAGAGTCAGAGATAGAAACTTTGTGATGGGTCTCGTAACGATCGCGAAGTCCTTTAAGGATTTCAATGGTGTGAGTAAGAGTTGGCTCAGCAACCTGAATTGGTTGGAAGCGACGCTCGAGCGCTGCATCCTTCTCCAGGTGCTTGCGATACTCGTCAAGAGTTGTTGCGCCAATTGTCTGCAGCTCACCGCGAGCCAGCATTGGCTTCAAGATACTGGCAGCATCGATAGCGCCTTCTGCTGCGCCAGCACCAACAAGGGTGTGGATCTCATCAATGAAGAGAACGATGTCGCCACGAGTGCGAATCTCTTTGAGAACCTTCTTGAGGCGCTCTTCAAAATCACCCCGGTAACGACTTCCGGCAACAAGTGCGCCGAGATCAAGTGAATAAAGTTGCTTATCGCGCAAGGTCTCGGGGATATCACCCTTAACGATCGCCTGTGCAAGACCTTCAACGATTGCGGTCTTACCAACACCAGGCTCACCAATAAGAACTGGGTTGTTCTTGGTGCGACGAGAGAGAACCTGCATGACACGTTCGATCTCTTTCTCACGACCGATAACAGGGTCTAGCTTGCCCTCGCGAGCAGCCTGAGTGAGATTGCGGCCGAATTGATCAAGGACCAATGAAGTAGTTGGAGTTCCCTCGACAGGGCCACCTTGCGCAACCGCCTCTTTACCCTGATATCCAGAGAGAAGTTGAATTACTTGCTGGCGAACTCGATTGAGATCTGCACCCAACTTAACAAGTACCTGCGCAGCAACTCCTTCGCCCTCGCGAATAAGTCCAAGCAAAATATGTTCGGTGCCAATGTAGTTATGTCCGAGTTGGAGCGCCTCGCGAAGTGAGAGCTCGAGGACCTTCTTGGCACGTGGTGTAAATGGGATATGACCGGAAGGGGCTTGCTGCCCTTGGCCGATGATCTCTTCGACCTGCGAGCGCACCGCCTCCAGTGAGATGCCAAGAGCCTCGAGGCCCTTAGCTGCGACTCCTTCACCCTCATGGATAAGTCCTAGGAGGATGTGCTCGGTGCCGATGTAATTGTGGTTGAGCATGCGGGCTTCCTCTTGCGCGAGTACAACTACTCGGCGAGCCCTATCTGTAAAGCGCTCAAACATGGGTGGCACCTTCTTTCTAATTACCTTGGATTAGCCTACCTGTAACGCCAATTTGGTGAGATTTATGCCCCTGTGGAATGGCCTAGAGGATGCGTAGCCCCTGCGTGTTGCCTATTTCAGAGGATGCGGAGCCCCTG
>CAIMNT010000178.1 GCA_903842855.1 uncultured Actinomycetes bacterium | reverse complement strand
TGCTGCCACGCTGGGTCTAACCACCTTTGTAGATCTCTTTGTCGTCTTCTTCTTTACTAAACCGTTGGTCACCCTGCTTTCGAGAATGCATTTCTACGCAAGTGGACACCGGTTCTCAGGATTTTCTGCAGCGAGCTTGGGTGTTGTAACACGAAAGGATGTCGCTTAAATGTCACGTTTATCTGGAATGGGTGGACGCCTCTACCGCGGCGAAAAATCTTTCGACATTATCGGCAAGCGCCGTCGTTTTTATGCACTCTCTGGAGCGGTGATCATCATCTCCGCAGTCGCTTTGAGCGTCCAAGGTCTGCACCTTGGAATTGAATTTAAGGGTGGCTCCGAGTTCACTTTTACCTCCCCTACTGTCTCTGTAGCCCAGGGCCAAAAGACGGTCACAGATAGTGGAATCACTTCTGAGACCATCGTGCAGAAGATTGGCACCAATAAGTTACGTATCACAACAAAGACGTTAACAAATGCCCAGAACGATGCGATCGAGAATGCAATTGCCAAGGATTTCAATATTCCTATTTCAGAGATCAACGTTCTCAGCATTGGACCTTCATGGGGTAAAGACATCACTCATAAGGCTATTCAAGCTCTTGTTGGTTTCTTGTTGGTCGTGCTGCTCTATCTGGCACTTGCCTTTGAACCGAAGATGGCACAAGCCGCAATCATTGCGGTTATTCACGATATCTTTATCACAGTTGGTATTTACGCTTTGATTGGTTTTGACGTTACTCCAGCGACTGTTATCGGATTCTTGACTATCTTGGGTTACTCGCTCTATGACACTGTGGTTGTCTTCGACAAGGTTCGCGAGAACACACGTTCGATCACAAGCACAGGAAAGTACACATACTCTCAAGCGGCTAATTTGGCGGTTAATCAGACACTGGTTCGCTCCTTCAACACTTCATTGATCGCTCTGCTTCCTGTGGCATCCATTCTCTTTGTTGGAGCTGGATTACTTGGAGCAGGTACCCTCAAAGATCTCTCGTTAGCACTGTTCATCGGTTTAGCGACCGGAACTTATTCATCGATTTTCATCGCAACACCAATCTTGGCTACTTTGCGTGAGCGTGAGCCTTCCATGCAGGCACTGGCCAAACGCGTCGCTCAACGTGGCCCACAGGCACCAGGTGAGGCTGTTGTCATCAAGGGTGATGCAGAGATAGCTAATATTGTTACTTCTACGCACTCGAAAGAGAATCGCGAACGCGGTCCTCGCAATCAACCTAAGCGCAAGAACCGTCGATAAATTGGAGTGAGGGGAGGGCAGTGTGATGAATACGCTGCTAGCTCCTCTTGCCCAAACCCTGAGCTCTAACCTTCCGGAATTTAAAAGTGCTGAGCTCGAGCGCGCCTTCGAGGTTGCTAGTGGCGCTCACGCTGGACAGGTTCGCAAATCAGGTGAGCCTTATATAACTCACCCAGTAGCGGTTGCAGAAATATTGGCTGAACTCGGCATGGATCAGGCAACAATCACAGCTGCCTTATTGCACGATACCGTTGAAGATACGCCTTACTCTCTCGATGCCTTGCGCCACGATTTTGGAGAAGAAGTTGCTCAGTTAGTAGACGGTGTCACAAAGCTCGACAAGCTGACCTATGGTCCGACCGCTGAAGCGGAGACGTTACGCAAGATGGTCGTAGCAATGTCTAAAGATATTCGGGTACTTGTCATTAAATTGGCAGATCGCCTCCATAACGCGCGTACATGGCAGTTTGTCTCTCCAGAGAGCGCTACTCGCAAAGCCCGGGAAACCCTTGATATCTATGCGCCGCTCGCTCATAGATTGGGCATGAACGCGATCAAATGGGAGTTAGAGGATCTCTCCTTCAAGGTTTTAGAACCAAAGAAGTATGAAGAGATCGAGAGATTGGTAAGTGAACGCCAGCCCCTTCGCGAGAAATTTACCGCTGAGGTAACAGATCAAATAGAGCGGGATCTGGCAGTAGAGGGCATTAGAGCCACGATTAAGGGGCGCCAGAAACACTTGTATAGCGTCTTTCAGAAGATGATTGTGCGAGGTCGTGAATTTGGCGAGATCTATGACCTGGTGGGGATTCGAGTAATTGTTGATAATGTGAGGGATTGCTACGCGGTTTTAGGAGCTATTCACGCGAGATGGAGCCCCATTCCAGGTCGATTTAAAGACTACATCGCGATGCCAAAATTCAATCTGTATCAATCACTTCATACGACCGTTATAGGTCCTAACGGAAAAGCAGTTGAGATTCAGATCAGAACCACCGATATGCATGCTCGCGCTGAATTCGGTATCGCTGCACACTGGAGATATAAATCTAAGGGTCCTAAGAGTGTTGATAACGACCCTGGCGTGATTTGGCTTAAACAGTTACATGAATGGCAGCAAGAGAGCGAAGATGTAAGTGAATTCCTCGACACTCTGCGGTATGACCTACGCACCCCAGAGGTCTTTGTTTTTACGCCGAAGGGGAGCGTTGTTGCGCTTCCGGCTGGTTCCACCCCCGTGGATTTTGCGTATGCGGTGCATACAGAAGTCGGTAATCGGTGTGTGGGAGCAAAGGTAAATGGAAAGTTAATCCCATTGGAATCGGCACTCGCCAATGGCGATGTAGTCGATATTGTCACTAACAAGAGTCCAAATGCCGCTCCGAGCAGGGATTGGCTTAACTTCGTTAAGTCGCCTAGAGCGCGCTCAAAAATCAAGGCATGGTTCTCAAAGGAGCGACGAGAAGAGGCGATTGAGGCCGGTCAGGAGTCCATAGCTCGTCAGATGCGCAAGGCGGGGATGCCGCTTCAGAAGATTCTTGCTGGGCAGGCGATCTTAGAGTTGGCTCACGAACTTCACTTTCCCGATATTGAAGCGCTCTATGCCTC
>CAIMNT010000177.1 GCA_903842855.1 uncultured Actinomycetes bacterium | reverse complement strand
TCTGTCTCACTTATGGCTAAATCTGGATCGGCACTCCTTCTCGACTGTCGCGACCTAACTTCAGAGAACATTCCATTTTTGATTGCACCACAAGGTCTAGAACTATTGATTATTGATACCCAAGCGCACCACAAGTTAGTCGATGGTGGTTATGCGGAACGACGCGCCTCTTGCGAAAAGGCAGTTGCCGATCTTGGAATTTCCTCTCTTCGAGATATCACCGTTGCGAAATATGCGGCTAGGCAATCAGAACTTGATCCCGTCACATATATTCGCGGTTTCCATGCGGTTACCGAGATGAAGCGAGTTCTTGATGCCGTTGAAGCCCTTAAAACTAATAACTTCACTCGCTTAGGTGAACTACTTAATCAATCCCATCGTTCACTACGTGATGATTACACGGTCTCTTGCCCTGAGCTCAATTTGGCTGTAGATACAGCGCTAGGACAAGGGGCGCTGGGTTCCCGTATGGTTGGTGGAGGTTTTGGCGGAAGTGCGATCGCTCTTATTAAGGCCGATCAAGTGAAACGTTGCGAAGCGGCAATAACAAAAGCATTTAGTGATGCCGGCTTTAAGGCACCGCGATTTTTTACCTCATTGCCGAGCGCTGGGGCGCACGTTATTTCCAGTTGAGGGTTCGTTCAATCGCCTTGTTCCAATTATGTAATCCTTCTTGGGCATCCTCAAGGCTAACCTCGGGAGACCAACGATGACTCTCTTGCCACTGACTTAGTAGTTCATGCGTGTTCTTCCAAACTCCGATCGCTAGCCCAGCGGCATACGCCGCTCCGAGGGCAGTGGTTTCAGCAACTACTGGTCGTGAAACTTCTGTCTGGAGTATGTCGGCCTGTAATTGCATACAGAGGTCGTTCTGAGTAACGCCACCATCTACTCGAAGTACCTTTATTGTGACTCCAGTTTCTTCTTCCATTGCGCGAATTACATCGTGCGTTTGATAGCAGATGGCTTCGAGGGTAGCGCGGGCGATATGAGCCTTTGTCGCCGCCCGAGTAAGCCCAACAATTACTCCGCGTGCATCTCCGCGCCAATATGGGGCGAAGAGTCCCGAGAATGCGGGAACAAAGTAGACCCCTCCATTATCTGGAACGCTTGCGGCAAGAGGCTCTATATCGGATGATTTTTCGATCACGCCGAGCTGATCACGTAACCACTGCACTGCAGATCCAGTCACCGCAACCGAACCTTCGAGAGCGTATTTTGCCGGCTCTCCGCCAAGCTGAAATGCGAGGGTGGTGAGCAGACCCTTTTTAGAGCGGATGATCTCAGTCCCAGTGTTGATCAGAGCAAAGTTGCCCGTACCGTAGGTTGTCTTTGATTCACCCTTGTTGAAGCAGAGTTGCCCTAAGAGCGCGGCATGTTGATCGCCGACAATTCCAGCAATTGGAATGCGCGCACCGAAAACTCCAGATGAAGAGGTATAGCCATAGACCTCAGAAGAACTTTTAATCTGGGCTAACGAACTTAGTGGGATACCGAATATGGACAGAAGTTCTTCATCCCATTGCAGAGTTTCTAGGTTCATCAACAAGGTACGCGAAGCATTAGAGACATCTGTAACGTGGATATTCTCTTCGCTCAGATTCCAGACCAGCCAAGAATCAATAGTTCCAAAGAGCAATTCTTGTTGGTCCTTTGCACTGCCCACGAGAGGGGAGTGCTCCAACATCCAGCTCATCTTGCTGGCCGAGAAATATGGTGCGAGCGGTAGACCCGTCTTGTAGGTGATGGCGGAGGCAGATTCAGGGGTGATGCGATCGAGGATCTGCTGGCTTCGAGTGTCCTGCCAGACGATGGCATTGTGAAGTGGAACTCCGCTTGAGGCCATCCAGGCAACGGTCGTCTCGCGTTGGTTTGTGATCCCAACCGCTGATAAATCTTTTCCACTTAACCCAGCGCTGGCCAGCGCCGCCTTGATAACTGATTCAGTAGCCCGCAGAATTTCTAGAGGATCGTGTTCAACCCATCCCGCTTGAGGTAGGTATTGAGTGTGCTCTTGTTGGGCTGCCGAAACTATGGCTCCTGCCTCGTTGAAGATCATAAAGCGGGTGCTGGTCGTACCTTGATCAATCGCCCCAATATAAGACATGCCACTATTGTAAGTGCGTGGCCTCTAATAAGTCAGTGCTTAATCCAGAACAGCGCAGCGCCGATATTGAAAAGCTTAAGTCGCATGAGTTCGACATTCTCGTGATCGGCGGGGGAGTGGTCGGTAGCGGAATCGCGCTGGATGCAGCTGCCCGAGGGCTGAGCGTTGCACTTGTAGAGAGTGATGATTTTGCCGCGGGAACTTCATCGCGGTCTAGCAAGTTGATCCATGGCGGATTGAGATATCTGGAACAGTTTGATTTTAAGTTGGTCCGCGAGGCTCTTCATGAGCGCGAGATGATGATTACTGAGCAAGCACCGCACTTAGTGAAGCCACTCTCTTTCGTTTATCCGCTTCATAAGAAGTATCTAGATCGCATTTACGTAGGTGCAGGGCTCATGCTCTACGACCTATTGCGCGGCAAACTTCGCGCAGTGCCATGGCACAAACACATCTCCTTCGGTGAGATGCGCAATGAGGCACGATCACTTAATCCGGAGATAGTTACGGGTGGTCTGGTCTATTACGACGCCCAAGTCGATGATGCAAGGCACACGGTGATGGTTGCCCGAACTGCCATGGATCAAGGTGCCCATATCGTTACAGGTGCAACCGTTACACAGATTACTCGAACACCAGAGAGAGTCACAGGAGCTGTGGTGAGCGTCGACGGACACAGTTTCAATGTGAAATCGAAAGTTGTTATCGCGGCTGCGGGAATTTGGAACGAGGAGCTGTACCAACAATTTGGAATCAAGCCAGGTTACAAGATCAAAATGAGCAAAGGCGTTCATATCATCTTGCCTAAAGATGCGATTGATGCCAAGACCGGAATCATTATAAAGACCTCGCTATCGGTGCTCTTTATTATTCCTTGGGGAAATGAGTGGTTGCTTGGTACAACGGACACTGATTACACGGGAGATCGAGAATTTCCGTTGGCAGATAGCTCCGATATCGACTACATCCTTAATGAAGCGAACAAGGTTTTGCTTCCTAAAATTCGCCGCGAACAAATCATCAGTACTTATGCTGGGCTACGTCCGCTGGTTTCGCCTGCTAAAGATTCTTCGACAACCAAAATCTCTCGCGAACACACCGTGGATCACCCACTTAAGGGTTTTGTAAGCATCGCTGGCGGCAAATACACGACGTATCGTGTTATGGCGGCCGATGCGGTCGATGCGGCTGTAAAAGATTTAGATCAGAAAGTGCCTAAATCTTCCACAAAAACTATTCCAATCATCGGCGCTGCTGGTTACAAGATGTTGATCAAACAGATTGCGAGCTTGGCTCAAAGTTATTCGGTATCTACCGCTTGCGTGGAGAGAATGCTTAACCGGTATGGATCACTTATCAGCGATATCTTCCAAGTTATTGCCAAAGATCCCTCTCTGGCCGCTGAGGTAGAGCCAGGTTCCGGATATATCAAGGCTGAAGTCTTGTATGCCGTTACACACGAAGGCGCTCGCACTTTGGTCGATGTTTTAGCTCGCAGATTACGTCTCGTAATGGAGCATGCCGATCACGGAGTGAGTGTCGCTCGAGAACTAGCAGAGTTGATTGCTCCTACGCTTGGCTGGAGTGAATCAGATATCAGTCGCGAGGTTGCAGACTTTGAAAAATTTATTACCACTGAAATGGCCGCCATTTAGTGACAATAATGTGGGTTCCACCGACCGATGAAGAGATCGCCACTCTACTTCGAGAATCTAAGACGGTGGCGATCGTGGGGGCATCTGACAATCCAGAACGTCCTGTTTATGGCGTAAGCGAGTGGCTACTTGACCATTCTCACTTCCAAATTTTCTTTGTGAATCCTCGATTAGAAAAACTCTTTGGCCACGATGTTTATCCCTCGATTGCGGATATCCCAGAGTGGGTCGATATTGTCGACGTCTTTCGCAAAGTCAGTGATGTGCCAACAGTCTTGGATGAAGCGATTGCGGTTAGAGCTAAGGTTCTTTGGTTGCAATTGGGGCTGCAAGACGATTTATCTGCAAATCGAGCTGTAAAAAACGGGTTACATGTGGTGCAAAATCGCTGCCTTAAAGTGGATTACAAATCACTTCTTCTCTAGTACCAGCGCAACCGAGTTTATGCACCAACGTTGATCGGTGGGGACTTCGTAACCTTCCCCTTCAAAGACATGTCCTAAATGGGAGCCGCAATTGGCACACCTCACTTCGGTTCGAATCCGCGGCGCAAGGGAGCGATCTTCAATCAAAACAACTGCGTCATCCTTGGTCGGCGCGTAAAAAGATGGCCAACCACAACCGGAATGAAACTTGGTTTCGCTTCTAAATAGTTCATTTCCACATGCTTTGCAGCGGTAACTACCCTCAACATCGGTATCGTTATATTCACCGGTGAAGGGCCGCTCCGTCGCAGCGTTTCGTAGCACATCGTATGAAAGCGGATCCAATTCCTGGCGCAATTTCTGATCATCGATCTTGGTTGGAAACTCTGGCAAGTTTTCGTGCGTCATGACAGTGAGGTTACTAGGCAATTCTGGTGAGCGAAACTTTTACCTCTATCTTTCGGCTTCTACCGCCGCTAAAAATCCCTTTGAGCGGTGAGACATCGTGGTAATCGCGACCACGTGCAACAAGGACATGGTCCTCGGCCACTGGATTGCCGTTAGTGGGATCGAAGGGCAGCCAATCACCGACCCAAGCCTCAACCCATGAATGGGATTCACCGATAACTTCTTCACCAATTTCACCGGAGCCGTTGTACAGATAGCCCGAGACGTAGCGCGCTGGAATTCCTACCGAGCGCAAGATTGAGAGCGATGCATGTGTGAAATCCTGACAAACGCCAGCTCGCTTCTCCCAGGCCTCACTGGCGGGGGAGTAAACACTCGTAGATCCCGGGGCATATGTAATCTGCTCCCGCATCGCCTTGTTCAAGAAGTGAATTGCATCCAGTGGAGTCTTTTGAAGTCGCGGTTCCATTAACAAATGTTCTTGTCTTTACCGTTCCCGATCCAGATAAGTGGAGCGCTTCCGTTGCAGATCCAACAATCGTTTCGTTCACACCGGGTGGAAATCAGGGAACGTATACGACCAACCCAGGGCTAAAACCGCTTAAAAAAGGAACGACCATCGTCACGCTCACTCACAATGGAGCGACGATCGCCTTCACTGTAACTGTTGATTGATTAATGCAGAATATTTACTGCTCGGGCTATAACTAGCCCGACAGTAATAAGTGAG
>CAIMNT010000176.1 GCA_903842855.1 uncultured Actinomycetes bacterium | reverse complement strand
TGCGATTTCTCAGTGTAAATCGCGTCCATTTCTCAAGCACACTTTAAGTGTATGGGAATTCTCTGCAAGGTTGATTTACATCGCACCAAATACTTACATCTCATGCGGTTGTACTACTGGTGGTCAGATGACATTATTCTCGCTATGTCACGAGCAGCCCTAGAAGCTTTTCCAAAAGTTCAACTTACCTTTGGTCCATCCCCGATTCATCGCCTTGATCGCCTTACCGATTACCTTGGTGGCAAAGTTGAGATTTGGGCGAAGCGTGAGGATGTGAATTCGGGGCTGGCCTACGGTGGAAACAAGACCCGCAAACTAGAATATTTAGCGGCTGATTCCCTCGCTCAAGGCTGTGACACCTTAGTTTCAATCGGTGGAGTGCAGTCCAATCACACGCGCCAAGTTGCCGCCGTCGCGGCGAAGTTGGGGCTCAAATGCGTATTAGTGCAAGAGCACTGGGTTGATTGGGATGAGGTCAACTATGAGAAGACCGGAAATATTCTTTTGAGCCGAATTATGGGCGCTGAGGTGCGACTTGATGCAGCCGGGTTTGATATCGGATTTAGAAAATCTTGGGAAGAGGCTATCTCTGATGTCATTGCTCGAGGTGGGAAGCCATATCCAATTCCCGCTGGTGCCTCCGATCATCCCCTTGGAGGACATGGCTTTGCCGGCTGGGCTTTTGAAGTTGAGGATCAGGAACGCGAGCTTGGGTTTACCTTCGACAACGTGATTGTCTGTTCTGTGACAGGCTCCACTCAAGCCGGAATGATCGCTGGCTTTGCACACAGTAATCGAGCCGCCTCAGTTCTAGGAATTGATGGCTCTGCGACTGTCGAAAAGACATGGGATCAGATTAAGCGCATCGCATCGCGGACCGCGGAGGCGATTGAACTGGGCCGAGAGCTAGATGACACTGAGATCGTTCTTTTGGATCGCTGGCACGATGGAATTTATGGAGTAGCGAGCCAACACACCATAGAAGGGATTCAATTGGTGGCTCGTCTAGAGGGAATGATTACAGATCCGGTATATGAAGGTAAATCAATAACTGCGTTGATTGATCTGGTGCGCGAAGGATATTTCCCTGAGGGAAGTCGAATTCTTTATGCACACCTAGGCGGTCAACCAGCTGTTAATGCGTATACAACCGCCTTCTAGAGGTGATCAGCTTTCATTTTACGAAAAATCTCCATGAGCTTCTCCTCTGGAAAATCGGTGAGTCTAAAATAGCGAGCAGGGTAGATACGGCCGGGAAATTCTTCGTGTTCGGTCTCAACAAACCTTATGAAATTGTTTATGCCACTCCACCTTCCCACACCTGCGCCAACAAGAAAGATGTGATCAAATTTCTGTAATTTATGATAAATCAATTCGCAATAATGGTGATCAAGTCCTGGCTCGAGCCATCCTGGTAAGAAGTGGTATTTAGCTTTTGACCCTGACGAGCTTTCACGATAGTCGTAATTTGAAGTTGATCGCGGGCCACTCACGCTGACAAAACGTGGTCGAGACCTAGGATCGTAAACTGCAGTGGGTTTTTTGTGGGCATGTAACCCGTCTTCCCAAATTAAGGTACGAGTCTTGCCAATAACGGCATATGCGGGATGTGCTGGAACTGGCCTTTTGAGCATTGCTACCCCCTAGAGCGAGCACGCCTACAAATCACCATTATCCGCTTAATTAGACTCTTAGCAATAGAGGTACTAGTGCTATCACTACATCAAGTATTCGTAAGGTAATTTTTAGAATCATCTGGGGGAAATCAGAGGATACTTAAAGCGGGCACTAAAGGATTATTGATCTTTGATTTTGAAACTGGAGAGAGAAAATGAGCACAAACCAGTCCACACGGATCGCACTCGTGGCCTTTGATGGCTCCCCGTCAGCGATAGCCGCACTCACATGGGCATCAACTCATGCGCCTCTACTTGGACTCGATATTGAAGTGGTCAATGTCTGGGAGTATGCGGAGTCACCACTCGATATTGCTGGAGTGGGTTTTGGAACCAGTGCATACGTTGGGGAGAGTGACCCAAAAATCTGGTCGGATCAGATTCTTAAATCTGGAGTGGGGTTGGTTTTTGGTCTCAACTCAGATCAGATAAAGACCACCTCGATAGAGGGAGGTGTTGTTCGCACCCTTGTAGAACTCTCTAAAGGTGCCGAATTATTAGTTATGGGCTCACGTGGCCACGGCAAATTCGCTGACCTAATACTCGGCTCTGTCTCTGAGAGCTGCTCCGCTAAGTCGAAGTGTCCAGTAGTGATTGTTCACGCTTAAGATTGGGGTATGACTACCCAAATCACACATTTTATTGCTGGAAAATCTTGGACCGGAGCAAGCGAGCGAACTGCTCCAGTATTTGATCCAGCCACTGGTGTTGCCACAAAGAGCGTAGACCTCGCATCTAAAAAGGTAGTCGACGAGGCGGTCGGTGTCGCGACTATGGCATTCAAAGAGTGGCGCGAAGTTTCGCTTACAAAGCGAATTGCAATTCTCTTCTCTTTTCGCGAACTTCTGAATGCTCGTAAAGAGGAGCTCGCTGCAATAATAACTTCAGAGCATGGCAAAGTTTTAAGCGATGCACTGGGTGAAGTAACGCGTGGTCAGGAAGTCGTTGAGTTCGCCTGCGGTTTAGGTCACCTACTTAAAGGTGGATTTTCAGAGCAAGTTTCTGGTGGTGTAGATGTTCATTCAGTACGTCAACCACTTGGTGCGGTTGCGATCATCTCTCCCTTTAACTTTCCCGCCATGGTCCCCATGTGGTTCTTCCCAATTGCGCTCGCCGCTGGCAACACCGTCATCCTTAAGCCGAGCGAGAAAGATCCCTCTGCCGCCAACTTCATCGCAGGGCTGCTAAAAGAAGCGGGTTTACCTGATGGAGTTTTCAATGTTCTTCATGGAGATAAAGAGGCGGTTGATGCCCTTCTTGAACATCCCGATATCAAGAGCATCTCGTTTGTAGGGTCAACTCCTATTGCACAATATATATACGAGACCGGAACGAAGAATAAGAAGCGCGTTCAAGCGCTTGGGGGAGCTAAGAACCACATGTTGGTTCTTCCCGATGCCGATCTAGATCTCGCAGCGGATCAGGCAATCAATGCTGGATTTGGCTCTGCTGGTGAACGTTGCATGGCCATCTCGGTCGTGCTCGCCGTTGATCCAATTGGAGATCAACTGGTAAAGAAGATTGCAGATCGTATGCCAGGACTGCGTACCGGAGATGGCCGCAGAGGATGCGACATGGGTCCACTCGTGACAGGAGCGCATCGCGACAAGGTGCAAGGTTATGTTGATGCAGGAGTGGCTGCTGGCGCGACGCTCGTTGTTGATGGGCGCAATCCAGTTGTAGATGGAGAGCCTGGAGGCTTCTGGCTCGGACCAACCCTCTTTGATCATGTAACAACTGATATGACGATTTATACCGATGAGATCTTTGGGCCAGTGCTAGCCGTAGTGCGGGTTAAATCTTATGAGGAAGGCGTCGCACTCATCAACGCCCATGAATTTGGAAATGGCACTGCTATCTTCACAAATGATGGTGGCGCTGCTCGGAGATTCCAAAATGAGATTGAGGTTGGCATGATTGGAATTAACGTTCCAATCCCTGTTCCAGTCGCCTATTACTCATTCGGTGGTTGGAAATCTTCGCTCTTCGGCGACTCTCATGCGCACGGCACTGAGGGATTCCATTTCTTCACCCGCGGCAAAGTCATCACAAGCCGTTGGCTTGATCCCAGCCACGGAGGAATCAACCTGGGCTTTCCTACCCAGAATTAGGGAAGATCCGAAGGTCAATTTCAGCCCTCTCTCAGAAATCTCCCAGTTCAAAGTTCTTTAATTCATATATAGAAGAGCGAGTTAAGGAGTTGGATCTTGGCATCACAAAGGTTTCGTAAGACAGCAGCAATCTGCGGGATAGGTGCATTTGCCTCGCTGATTCCACTTGGTGTTAACGCTTCCAACGCAGCGGCCGTTAAGGCCACCACGAAAACGACTGCAAAAAAGTCTGGCACCTTCCTTGGCGCTGCCTATATGACTCGTTATGGGGCGGTTCAAGTTTCGGTTACCGTTAAAAATGGCAAGATCACGAAGGTCAATGCTCCTGTCTATCCTGTAGGAACTTTTAGAGATCAACAGATAAATTCCCAGGCGATCCCGATGCTGGAACAGGAAGTCATAACTGCTCAATCTTCAAATATCAACAACATCACCGGCGCTTCATTTACCGCGCAAGGGTTCTATATCTCTTTGGTATCGGCTTTAGGAAAAGCTGGTCTTAAGTAAGAAACCGATCTCGGCTTGAGCGATGTGAGGGCATCGCTCGCCGAGTAATCGGGAGTTAATTCCTGGCTAGTCAATGTCTCGTCGAAGTGAGACCCAAGAGCCAATCGAGGCAAATATCGCCGCATATGCGAGCATCAGCAATACGGAGGTTCCCACCCCAAAATAATTTGCAGAAGATATATTTAGAAATCTCTCCGTTGATTTCAAATTAATATGTATATCCATCATTCCTACGATGAGCCCCGAAGGCAGAAATTTGCCCCCAGTTGCCCAGAAAACCACAATCAATTTTTCAATGATCAGCAGCCAGATAATGGCGCCTATTTGCGCCACTTTTACATTTCGAACTAGCGCTCCTATAGCCACACCCATAAGTGCGATCACGGCGCCTGAAATGATTGAAGCGAGAATTAAATTCACAAATATAGCGAGACCTGTTTTGGCGTGAGGGTAATGGCTCAACCCTAAATATGCGCCGCCAAAACCAATAAGCGTTGAGACAACCAATAAGAAGATCCCAGCGCAGGCCGCCACAACAAGTTTCGCAAGGAGAACTCGTATTCTCTTAGGTGTGGCTAAAAAAGTTGAAACTGCTTGACCCGTTTGATATTCATTACCGATGATTGCAATACCCAAGATCATGGCGAAAAGATATCCCGCGATGGCTTTGCCATAGATACCTGCTACCAATTGGGGATCCATCAGACTTGCTCCATCGAGTTGAGATTTAAGCGAGTTGATGGAAAACGCGGCAGGGATTGAGGAGATGAGTGCTAGGAAAATTGCTCCCAGTAGGTATCCGTAGAAAGACTTGGTGTAAACCACCTTGCGAAATTCAGATTTAAGAATATTCATGAGGAAGCCTCCACCAACCGAATAAAAGCTTCTTCTAACGTGCCAGATCCAATAACATCCGAGATCTTCCCTTCGGTGATTAATTTTCCTTTATGGATGATCAAAACATCATCGACGGTATTTTGCATCTCTGCTAATTGATGGGAAGAGATCAAAATGCTATGCCCATCGTGCGAAAGGCTCTTGAGGAATGTGCGAAGCCATGCGATTCCAATGGGATCTAATCCATTCGCTGGTTCATCAAGCACCAAGATCTCTGGATCTCCCAGCATGGCAGTGGCGAGCGAAAGTCTCTGTCTCATTCCAAGGGAGTATTCCTTAACCTTTTTCGAGGCTACATCCGATAGATCGACAAGTTCCAAAACGTCAATCGCGCGGCGGTCAGGGATTCCTGCAGCTGCCGCAATAATTCTTAAATTCTGGATGCCGCTTAAAGATGGGTTGTAGCCTCCAGATTCGATTACCGCACCCACCTGCCGCATCGGGCTATCCAATTCTTGGTATCGAACACCGCGAATGTGGGCGAAGCCAGAGCTCGGTTTTGCAAGTGCGAGTAGACATTTGAGGGCGGTGCTTTTCCCGGCGCCATTTGGTCCTAAAAATCCAGTGATTCGACCGGCTTCCACCGTTGCGGTTAACTCTTTCACCGCAACAACATCCTTGTAGACCTTAGTTAGTCCCTGAAACTCAATGATCGACATGCGGCCTCCGAATGGATAATTAGAGTTTACTCCGAAAGCGTCACCGATCGGGCAAACTATTCC
>CAIMNT010000175.1 GCA_903842855.1 uncultured Actinomycetes bacterium | reverse complement strand
ATGACTCAAGCAACTCTAAGTATGGTTCTGCTGGGAACCACTCAGGTCCATTAACTCCTTCAGGCTTCCACTTACCTTGTGAAATCAATTCGAGAGCAATCAGAGGATTAATCGCGGTCTGCCAGACCACAGCTTGGTCGCCGTACTCCCCCATAGAAAAGGCATTATCAACTACGTTGTAGAGATAAACCGCCTTGGGATTTCCAGCTTTATCCAATCCTTTCACTTGAAGCCCAGCACAGGTCTTACCGGACATGCGAGATCCAAGTGTTGCTGGATCTGGAAGCAGAGCGGCAAGAACATTACGAGGCGAAACGCTGACTCCTTGAACAGTTACCGGCTCGGTGCGATCAAGTCCGAGTGTATGAATTGTCTTGAGGATGTCGACGAAGTGTTCTCCAAGTCCATACTTGAAAGCGACCTTGCCAGCATCAACTTTGCGAGGAATGAGGGCAACTTCTTCGTGCTCTACATTCACGCATTCGACTGGACCGATTCCATCTGGGAAATCAAAGCTCTCTAAGTCAGAGAAGGGTTCAGTTGTGTACCAACCGCGCTCCTTCTCCCACATCAGTGGTGGATTGAGACACTCTTCAATAGTTGTCCAAATGGAGAACGTTGGAGCGAAGTCATAACCCTCAACAACAAGATTTGAGCCATCATAGACAATCGCTGAATCAATTCTTGAGAACAAGTTATCTGCGGCGTATCGCGCGAAGACATCGCTCAATCCAGGCTCAACACCAATTCCGACAAGTGCGTAGATGCCCTTAGATTTGTAGGCGTCATCGCGGGCGAATTGTTCATCGCCGAGCATCAGACCAGTCTTGGTGTGCGGATCGGTCGGGTGCGCCTTAGAGAGTGACATCGCCATATCAACGTAATTGACGCCTTCTGCTTCACAGGCGTTAAAGATCGGCATCACAAAGCGTGGATCGACTGCATTGATAACCACATCCGGATCTGTGAGGCGAATGAGTGCACTCAGGTCTTCAACGCTCGAGGCATTGACAGTTGCCGCTGTAAAACGGTTGTCGCCTAAGCGGGCAACAGCAGCTTCAGCTCTTGCAAGATCACGATCTGCAACAACCATACTTTCTATAAACTCACGACGCGAAGCGATATTCGAAATCGCACTACCTACTCCACCGGCTCCGATAACGAGGGCCTTCATAAGAATCAACTCCAAAGGGTTTTTTTTGGATTCTAACCTCCTGTATGCACGATTTCCATGAGGTTAAGGTGTGATTATTTAGCCAGTAAGATTAGGTAGTGATTGCGACCCAGAGTGTTGAACTACGAGCTGGGGCCAGGCTTCTAGTAAAAGAAGTCACCGTTCGAATAAATCACGGTGATCGCATTGGATTTGTCGGTCGAAATGGTGCGGGCAAGAGCACCCTCGCCAAGGTTCTCGCTGGAGAAGGTTTGCCCGCTGGTGGACAGGTCCTTCGAACCGGAACGATTGGTTATCTCCCCCAGGATCCAAGAACAGGGGACCAAGAGGAGAGCGTGATTAATCGCATCCTGTCTGCGCGCGGTCTCGATCAAATTGTCACCAGAATGCGGAAGGCCGAAGAGGCCATGGCGACGGCATCTATGGATGAACTAGAAGTCGCCATGGAGCGCTACAGCCGGGTTGATCAAGAGTTCAGCGTTGCTGGTGGCTATGGCGCATCAGCTGAGGCGGAATCGATCGCAATGAATCTGGGACTGCCAGAACGTATCTTTAATGAGAGCCTCGATGGTCTCTCGGGTGGACAACGGCGACGTGTAGAACTTGCTCGCCTGCTCTTCGGTGGCTCAGAGACTTTGATTCTCGATGAGCCCACTAACCACCTTGATGCCGAATCCATCAACTGGCTCCGCGAATATCTTGGAAAGTACTCTGGTGGACTAGTAATCATCTCGCACGATGTGAATCTGATTGAGACAGTCGTTAACAAAGTCTTCTACATCGATGGAAATAGAAATGTCATCGATGTCTACAACATGGGATGGAAGAAATATCTCCAGCAACGCGAAGATGATGAACATCGCCGCAAGAAAGAACGTGCTAACGCCGAGAAGAAGGCTGCCATCTTGGCAAAGCAGGGTGAGAAGATGCGCGCCAAGGCTTCCAAGGCCGTGGCCGCTCAAGGCATGTTGCGCCGCGCCGATGCTCTCTTGGCGGGGTTAGAGGATGTTCGCAAATCTGACAAGGTTGCAAAGTTACGCTTCCCTACTCCCGCGCCTTGCGGCAAGACTCCACTTATGGCGCACGGACTTTCTAAGTCCTATGGTTCCCTAGAAATATTTACCGATGTAGACCTGGCGATTGATAAAGGTTCGCGCGTTGTTATCTTGGGCCTTAACGGTGCAGGTAAAACAACTCTTCT
>CAIMNT010000174.1 GCA_903842855.1 uncultured Actinomycetes bacterium | reverse complement strand
GATTTCGCGCTCGGCAGATTCCAATGAGTGACGACGCCACTCAACTAAATATCGGTCGATTCCCTCAGGTGACTTTTCAAGCTCGCTGCGCAAGATCTTCGCCTTCTCAGCTAACTTGTCATGACGACCTTCGAGAATTTGGAGTCGGTTGCGTTGTGGCGTTGGGCCAAAGAATGCAAAGCGAACTTCAAAACTCTCATCTTCCCAACTATCAGGTTCGCTACTTGATGAGATTGCATCAAAGCGAGCGCGACCCAAGTCGGTGATTGCATAAACGATTCGAGAACGACGACTTCCGCCGACCTCCTCAGAAACGCTCTCCTGAATTACCCCGGCCTCCAACATGCGATGGAGTTGTGGGTAGAGGACAGAGAATGAGAGGGCGCGAAATGGGCCATAAATGGCGGTCATCCGCTTACGAAGCTCATACCCATGAAGTGGGCCCTGGCTGAGGACGCCCAGAAGGGCGAACTCAAGGGATTCACTACGTGAGCGCATCTTTGGACTCCGACTCTTTCATTCAGCTGATGTAACGATTCAATCTATCGATTCGATATAACGAGAGGTAACCTATCGAGTCGATACAAAAATGTCCACCGCAAATCGCCCGCCTCAAGTACCCTCAGGGCGTGACTTTGATCATTCCAACCAAGTTCTGGGAGTACGTAGTTGCTACCACGCTCATTATCTGGGCGCCGGGGCCGAGTGTGCTCTTCACCATCGCCAGAGCTATCGCCTGGGGCCGCACAGTGGCCCTAGCCACAGTTTTGGGCAATGTCTTGGGTGAGTTCGTGATCTCAGTCGTCGTCGCGGTGGGACTAGGTCCAGTCCTCCAACGCTTCCACCTGGCCTTTATCGGGGTGCAGTGGCTGGGTGCTTTCTACCTCGTCTACCTGGGAATCGATGCCCTTCGCCACGTCAAAGAGCATGCCGAGTCAATGACCGATGTGAGCGGTGGAAAGCCCTCGATCAGGAAGACCATCTTCGAAGGCTTCATGGTCGGAGTTCTCAACCCCAAGACCCTGGTCTTCTTTGCAGCAATCCTCCCCCAGTTTGTAGATCGCCCTAAGGGCCACCTGGTCTCCCAACTCCTCCTACTTGGAACTATCTTCTGCGCCATCGCCCTCTTGTCTGATGGGATGTGGGGCATGATCGCCGGAACAATGCGCGGCTGGCTCTCCTCGGTACCACATCGCTTGGAACGCCTTCGCTTTGGCGGTGGCGCAGTAATGGTGGGTCTTGGAATTTTTACCTTCATCAACTCGATACTTCACTCTTAATTTTTCTTGGGGACAAACCCTCGTGGCAGAGCGTGCGCCTGTCACCTCTTTAGTACAGACTTCACCTACAAATAATTGAATCCGAGAAAAGTAGGTCATCATGGGCGATCCACGCGCCGCCATTAGTCCAAGCCACCTCACATATGCATGGGGCGATTGCCACCGCTGCTTATGGCTTCAATACAACCACTCAGTTGCCGCCCCGATTCAGATGCCACTCATCGGAGATTTAGCCGATATGCAAGAGCGCTACTTCATCGGCGCTAAGACTTCAGATATGCACCCTGATCTTCCTGAAGGTCGCGTCCACTCACACGGTGGATGGGTCGCCTCAAAAAATATTGTGGTTGATGGAGTTGATTCAGGACTCTTTATCCGCGGCAAGTACGACTTGCTCCTGGAATTTGCCGATGGCACTTTTGGGATCATCGATTGCAAGTTGCAGAAGAAGGATTACGACAAGAGCACCTTCTATGCCCCACAACTTGAGGCATATGCATTTAGCTTGGAGAACCCTCAGAAAGATGAGCCAAAAAAGATTTCGTTGATTGGCCTCTACACCTGGTCTCTTGATCGGGCATCGGGCAACTTAACAACTGGCTTTGGCTACCGCGTTAATAGCTCTTGGTTTCCCGCAGAGCGCAATCCCATTGCACTTCAAGAGCGTTTGTCGGATTTAGTTCGCATGGTGCAAGGTGAATGCCCTCCATCAAAAGATGGTTGCACAGTCTGTGATTATGTATCTTCCCGTAGAGAAGTATTAGGGAACGGTTAGTTCTCTTCTTGCTTCTTTAACTCTGCAGCAATCGCACTCTTAGCATCAGAGGCATACATATCTACATAGACCTGTCCGGAGATTTTTTGAATTCCTTGCATGATCTCATCTGTGACTTGACGCAAAAAGGATAGGTCGCTGGAATCTCCATTGAAATACATTGGCTCTCCGAAGACCATCTCAACGCGGCGAACCTTCGGAACAACTTGTCCGGTTGGTTGAATCTCTGCGGTATTGAACATAGCTACGGGAACTACTGGAGCTCCGGAGTCAATTGCCATGCGTGCGATTCCAGTGCGACCCTTATAGAGACGACCATCTGGCGAGCGCGTACCTTCTGGATAAATTCCGATGCAGTTGCCCTCTTCAAGAAGTTTCAATCCGGTGCGAATTGCAGCCTCGCTTCGACGACCACCAGAGCGGTCTACCGGTACCTGGCCTAGCGCCTGAAATGTAATCTTTTTGATAAATCCTTTGATTCCAGGAGAGGTGAAATATTCACTCTTCGCCATAAAGGTCACCTTGCGAGGAACTACCAGAGGCATGAAGACAGAATCGCTGAAAGATAAGTGATTGGAGGCGATAATCACAGGTCCCAAATTTGGAACATGTCGCAGACCGCTCACCTTGGGACGGAAGAGAACCATCAGAATGGGGGTCAAGAAAGACTTTAAAAAGGTATAGGCCATAGTTGATCTCCCCTCTTGCCAGTAAGCGCCTCGCCCATCGAAACCTGAGGGGTCTAATTTAGGGGTTAAAGCCCACTCTGTGACACCATCTGAGCGTGACGGATATTGCAAACTCAGAAAGTTTCTACCTTTCTGGGGGTAAAACTGGAGTTTTGATGCTCCACGGCTTCACAGGTTCGCCCGCCTCCGTCCTGCCATGGGCACACGGAATTCACGACGCGGGATTTACAGTCAGCGTTCCGCGAATTGCAGGGCATGGCACAAAATGGCAAGACCTTAATCACAGCACCTGGGAGGACTGGTACGACTCTGTTGAGATCGCACTCGCTGCTCTAAAAAGTAATTGCGACCGAGTCTTTGTCGCGGGTTTTTCAGTCGGTGGCGCTCTAGCATTGAAGTTGGCACAGGTACAAGGCAACGATATCGAAGGATTAATTCTGCTCAATCCATCTATCTTTGATGATCGAAAATTCTTTAAATTAGTTCCTGCCCTTAAACATGTGCTGCCATCTATAAAAGGCGGCGCGAGTGATGTCGCACAATCAGGAGCACCACTCCATGGATACGACCGGATCCCTCTCAAAGCTCTGGACTCGGTGCGACATTTGTGGCGGATCGTTGAACGCGATCTCTATTTGGTTGATCTCCCCCTGTTGATCGGATACTCGATTAACGATCACGTAGTAAGCCCAAGTTGCAGCCACACTGTGATCGACAACGTCACCTCCCCCAGCATTCGAGAAATTATCTTTGAACGATCTTTTCACAATGTCTCTCTCGATTACGAAGTGGAAGATTTAATTGCCGAGAGCGTTGAGTACATCCAAGATGTCTTAACTGGGGAGTTCGAGAGCGCCAATGAGAGCGATGAGAACCAACTCATCAATGCTGAATTTGAATCGATCGTCTCACAATTGTCGTTGGACGAATCTGCTCCTACAACCTACTTAGATGAACTCGACGCGCGTGGTGAAGAACATTTTGTTCACCCTGATCCGAAATTGCCACAGGTGGATCAATCAGCGCGAATTGCCATCGCCTGTCTCATAGGTGGTCCTGCCTACCTGTTACTTGAATACACTACAGGCTTTTCATTCTTTGGGACGGGACCTTGGCCAGGATTCTTGCTATTTACCGGCGGAGTCGTCGCCTCAATCATACGTTTGGCGCGTAACGATGATGACTTCGATGATGGAGCTGAAGTTTGAGTTGAAGCAGGAAGAAATAACTTACTTGGTAGTGATAGACCAGACATTCAGCGCGTCATAGTTCCACTGTTGCCACGTCATCTGCAAGATCTGACCCCAGGTGATAATGACTGGACCCTTTGGGGTATACCCATCGACCACAATCCAGTGATATCCGCTGGTTGCCATCTGGTATCCAGCAAAATTTTCTCCTGCGGTCAGTTCCACCTGCGCAATGAGATCGCGATTGATCGGCATATCTAAATTGTTTTTAAGAGTTACTGGATCCATGGAGATATGGTTTGCGCTCTTAAGAAATGTGTCTCCTATGCCATACCGTTGCCAAAAAGCGAAGACCTCATCATTAGTTAGTTGATTCTTCTTCTTGCCAGTTGCACGAGTAAATTCCGCCACTATCTGTGACGTACTTTGAGTAAGCCCCAAGTACGCCTCCTCCCAATCTGCTACCGCGGCAAAGGTGCAATCTCCAAGAAGTTCGGGAGCTAAATTTCCAAAGGTTGGATAATTTTCATTTACTGCATCGACATTGCACCAGTTCACCAAGTTGGTGCAACTTTCAATCAAGCCTGAATTTGGCACCACCGGTGTAGTACCTTGATATGAGCCGGTCCTATCTGTAGCCATGATCGTAAAATATTTTCCATCTATGGTGTTGGGCATAAGACAATAGGTATCTGTAGTCTCACATGTGATTGCATCCGGAGTCGCGGTTACGGTAAAGGAGATCACTCCTGCACCGAATGGAGCTCTAGCGGGACACCAATAAATTCCAAAGTTATTAGGATCAACAGTGACGACCGTAAGTTTCACGGCGGTGCTACTTGACCATCCGGGATGATCTCCGAGAATCTCACCGCTGCCCTGACAATTTAACATGGGGTCGGTGGAAGATGGAAAGAGCGGCGGCCCAAACGGCAGACCTCTCTCAACCTTGGCCGGTTTGGGAAATGACACTTTCGAGTGAATTGTCCGGCTAGGTGGGCTAATTCGACTTCCATAGCTAACCACCAAAGTGATGGCATGCACGACACTTGGGAGATAAATATTTGTGGAATCTTTGGGATCTACTTGATAACCGCTCGGGATACCGTCCACATATATATCTGCGCTTACCTGATAAGGGTATGGATTTAAATGTATATCAAGTCCATCCCAACTAATATTCAACTGAAGATCTCCCGGTGGCGTTCTCGGATTTGCAACTGTATTCACATCGCTAGATGAAAAATTTGGCGGTACAAGATGATTATTTGAAGGTCGCGTTTTACTCTCAACGCGGATTTGACCCATCGCACCAGGAGCTGTGATTTCTACTTCGAACGTAACCAGAAGGGCACATAAAATAGCCATCCTGTGAAGTTTTAGATTCTGATGCACAACGATAATTTTCCTATTTGTCAGACGTTACGCAACCTGCAAATTATCTCCGAGCTAAATCAGCAACTCCTACGAGGCCAGCATCATTGCCAAGTTCGGCAGTAAGTACTTTAGGAGCGGGGTGCTTCCCAGAAAATGGCAGGTATTTTTCAATTGCGATTCGAGTGGGCTTCATCAATAGCTCGCCAGCATCGATCACGCCTCCACCAATCACGACACAGGCAGGGTCAACGATTACGCAGAGAGATGCAATTCCCGCCCCAAGCCAATCGCCGGTCGTATTAAAAGCTTCTACCGCCAGAGGATCTCCCTCTCGAGCTGCGTCAGTTATGTGGTTGCCCTTGATGCCATCGACGCTGCCGTTTCCACGAGCTAGTAGCGCGGTGGCCCTGGCTGGGTCGCGCTCGATCGCTTCTAAGAGATGGCGATGGAGGGCAGAGCCAGATGCATACTGTTCAAAACAGCCATTCTTTCCGCAGCCACAGAGATGACCATTTGGAACTAGTCGCATATGTCCAAACTCAGCAGCTACTCCAAAAGCGCCGCGGTACAGCTCACCATTATTTACTAGCCCTCCCCCGATGCCCGTGCCGACAGTGACCATCATGATTTCACTCTCGCCGCGAGCTGCGCCGTAAATGGCCTCACCCCAGGCTGCAGCATTAGCATCATTTTCAAAAACGACGGGAAGATCAATCTCGCGCGATATCTCCGCCTTGAGATTGATTCCGTTCCAACCAGCGATGTTTGGTGTAGCCAGCATGGTCTGGCGGTCCGAGGAGACAAATCCAGCAGCCGATATTCCAACCGAAGCCGCTTCATGTTGTGCCAATAACTCTTGAATTACTCCGATAATCGTCTCGGTAAGCGCTGCGCCGCCAGCCTTTGGCGTATCTTCACGGTGGGTGGTCAGGATGTTT
>CAIMNT010000173.1 GCA_903842855.1 uncultured Actinomycetes bacterium | reverse complement strand
GTTTATAGATTTCGACCCAGTAAAGGCAAAGATGGCAGGAGAGAAACCAGCGGGCATGGATGCTGCGACTGCGGCGCTATTCCCTGACTCAATGGAGGAATCAGAGATTGGTTTAATTCCTAAAGGTTGGAAAGTCCGTTCTATTGGGGATTCTGTTATAAAACAAAAGGTTGGAAAACTCTTTGACTCAAAAACTTCATTTTCGGATGGGTCTGTCCCAGTATTGGACCAGGGAAAATCTGGTGTGGTTGGTTTTCACGATGAGGAACCTGGAGTATTTGCCTCCCCAAACGAGCCACTCGTGGTGTTTGCAAATCACACCTGCTTGTTACGTCTAATTAGCTATCCGTTTTCGGTCATACAAAACGTATTTGCTCTTGTTGGAAACAAAGTTGATGTTATTTGGTTGTATTTTGCCGTTGAAGGTAAACAGCAATTCGACTCGTACAAAGGTCACTGGCCAGATTTTGTGCTCCACAAGATTATTCATCCAACCGAGAATGCAACGAATGCTTTTCGATTGGTAGTTGAACCCCTGCTAAAGCAAAAGTGGTTACTCGAGCAACAGTCGAAGATGTTAGCCAATTTACGAGATTCATTACTGCCGCGGTTGATATCTGGTGAGCTCCAAATTCCCGAAGAAATGTTGGCATCATGAAGTTCACGGGAGAAGATGCGTATGAGGTTCAGTTTCTTGAATGGCTTCCTGATGCTTGGGAATACATGCATGGTCCTGAGATTGCTCCTGATGGCTCTGCTCCAGAACGAGAAAGCTATAAAGAAGTCATCCTAGGTAGTCGCGTGGAGGAAGCTCTTTCTCGAATTAACCCTGGCCTTCCTAGAGAAGCTATTCGTACATTGCGCCAGAAATTAGCTTCACCTGGAGAAACTGACATCCTCCGCGCCAATCAACTCATCTCTACATGGATGACAGAAGGCATGCCTATCTCTGTCAGAGAAGCGAATGGCGAAGAATCCACTAAGTTAGCCTGGATAGTGGATTTTAATAACCCCGAAAACAATGAGTGGCTTGCTGTCAATCAATTCACTGTGACTCATGATTCTGATGCAGGTAGCCGCAGGCCTGACGTGGTCCTATTTCTTAATGGGTTACCAATCGTTGTCGTCGAGCTAAAGAGCCCTGATAACGAAGATGAGAATGTCTGGAAAGCGTTTAATCAGATTCAGACGTATAAAGAGCAGATTTCACGCCTCTTCTATTACAACGTAGCCCTTGTCATTGCAGATGGCTCAGATGCAATGGTAGGAAGTTTAAGTGCAGACAAAGAACGATTTACTAAGTGGCGTTCTGTAGATGGAATGGAACGAGACCCACATGGCGCTTTCGGACTTACTCAAACATTGATTGAGGGATTTTTAAATCCAAAGAATTTACTTGAAGTAATTCAACACTTCTCGATATTTGTGTCAGGTAAACATACATACAAAATGCTTCCTGCCTATCATCAGTTTTATGCGGTGGAGAAGGCATACCAAAGAGCTTTAGTAGCGAGCGCAGAGAATGGCGATGGTCGCGGTGGTCTCATGTGGCATACACAAGGCTCGGGCAAGAGTTATGAGATGTCATGTTTAGCGGGAATGTTGACAACAAGTAAAGATTTGAAAAATCCTACGATTGTCGTTGTTACAGATAGAAATAATCTAGACCACCAGCTATTCGATATCTTTGTAGATGCCAAGGCTTTAATGCGCCAAACTCCTGAGCAAGCTGATTCACGTCAAGACTTACGTGAGAAAATTGCTAATCGTCCTTCGGGCGGAGTTATTTTTACCACCATTCAGAAGTTTGCTCCAGAAGAGGGAGAAGTTAAATTCCCAGCCTTGACAGAGCGCAGAAATGTTTTTGTCTTTACTGACGAAGCTCATCGCTCTCAATATGGGTTTTCAGCGCGAATTACAGGAGATAAATTCAAGGTGGGTTATGCACAACACCTACGGGATGCGTTACCTAACGCTACATTCTTAGCATTTACGGGGACTCCTGTTGCCGCAGCCGATAGAAATACGCGTCAAGTCTTCGGTGATGAAATTGATATTTACGACATGCTGCAGGCGAATGAAGATGGCGCGACAGTTCCTATTTACTATGAGAGTCGCTTAGTCTCATTGGAACTTCCCGATGATGCCAAAAAAGAATTGAACGAGTTGGCTGAAGACTTACTCGAAGATGAAGATGAGATAGCGCAATCAAGTCTTAAGCAACGTTGGGCTGCAATTGAGCAGATTGTTGGGGCAGAACCACGTATAGAAAAGATTGCTGAAGATATAGTCAAACACTTTGAAGATAGATGCTCTTCTCCATTAATGGCAGATGGCAAGGCAATGATTGTTGGAATGAGCCGCAATATTTGTGTCGATTTATATAACCAGATAATCAAGCTACGTCCTGATTGGCATGATAGCGATTACCGTAAAGGCGTAATAAAGATTATTTTCCACTCTTCGGCATCTGATGATGAAAAGATTCGTCCCCATGCCTATACAAAGCCCCAAAAGGAAGAGTTAGAAGAGCGATTTAAAGACCCCGATGACCCACTCAAGATTGTAATCGTCAGAGATATGTGGCTTACTGGTTATGACTCACCACCGTGTCACACCATGTATGTAGATAAGCCCATGAAGGGCGCTAACCTGATGCAGGCAATTGCGCGAGTAAATCGTGTATTTAAAGATAAACCTGGAGGGCTGGTCGTTGATTACATTGGCATCGCAACAGAACTCAAAGAGGCGCTGAAAGATTACACAGCAAGTAGCAAGACAAAAGCC
>CAIMNT010000172.1 GCA_903842855.1 uncultured Actinomycetes bacterium | reverse complement strand
ATGCACGTATCACAGAAGCCCGCTTCACTAGTAAAGTGTGGATGTGACTGATGCGATACATACTACTGCCGCCAAGATTAAAGAGTTAAGAACGCGCCTTGAGAGCGCCGCTCAAAGTGGCACACCCGCAGCAATAGAAAAACGCCATGCCATTGGCAAGTACACCGCGCGCGAACGCATTCACAAACTTGTTGATGAGGGTTCCTTCGTAGAGTTTGATGCCTTCTCAACGCATCACTCAGATAAATTTGGAATGGATAAATCACATCCTTACGGTGATGGAGTTATCACAGGCTACGCAACCATTGATGGACGCACCGTCGCGATCTCCTCGCAAGACTTTATGGTCTTTGGTGGTTCTCTCGGCGAAACCATGGGCAAGAAGATTGTGAAAGTTATGGAGTTCGCACTCAAATCCGGCATTCCCATGATTGGGCTAAATGATTCGGGCGGAGCACGCATCCAAGAGGGCGTCGCATCATTAAGCCAATACGGCGAAATCTTCAAGCGCAATGTGCGTTCATCTGGAGTAATTCCCCAGATCTCCGTCATCCTAGGACCTTGTGCGGGTGGCGCTGTCTACTCGCCAGCTATCACTGATTTTACGATCATGGTCAACGAGACCTCGCATATGTTTATTACTGGTCCTGATGTCATTAAAGCAGTCACAGGTGAAGAAGTTGCAATGGAGGAACTCGGCGGCGCCGCAACTCATAACACTAAAACTGGCAATTCCCACTACCTAGCCGAGAACGAGGATGCCGCGCTCGACTACGTCAAGGCGCTTCTCTCATTCTTGCCGAGCAACAATTTAGATGATGCCCCAGTCCTTCGCGCCACCGAATCCGATGGGATCGCTCCATCTGATCGCGCCTTAGATTCGTTGATCCCAGATAACCCAAATAAGCCTTATGACATGCGGGTTCTGATCGAGGCAATTGTTGATGAGGCGGATTTTCTGGAAGTTCATGCGCTCTTTGCCCCCAATATTCTGGTGGGTTTTGCACGCATTGAAGGCCGTTCTGTCGGAATTATCGCAAACCAACCTCAGAGCTTTGCTGGAACTCTCGATATTGATGCCTCTGAAAAAGCTGCTCGCTTCTTGCGAACATGTGATGCTTTTGGTATCCCTGTCGTGACGCTTGTGGATGTTCCTGGTTTCTTGCCGGGCACGGAGCAAGAGTGGAACGGCATTATTCGCCGAGGAGCAAAACTGCTTTATGCATATGGCGAGGCCTCTATCCCATTGGTGACAGTAATTACCCGCAAGGCATATGGAGGTGCCTACATCGTTATGGGTTCCAAGCATCTTGGAGCAGATGTAAACCTGGCCTGGCCAACTGCTCAAATTGCAGTGATGGGTGCACAAGGTGCGGTAAATATTCTCTATCGCAAAGATATCGCCGAGAATCCAGAGCGAGCACCAGAACTCATCAATGAATATGAAGACCAACTTCTCAATCCCTATATTGCCGCTGACCGCGGATTCATTGACGCAGTAATTGAGCCACATACAACTCGTAGCCACATCACAAAGGCGCTACGCGCGCTGGCTAATAAGAGAGTTGATCTTCCAACTCGTAAGCATGGAAATATCCCGCTCTAATGCCACATAGCAACGACTTTCCGCGCGAGTTTCGTAAGCTTGGTTTTACGATTCATGCGGGTACTCCAACTCAAGAGGAGTTGCTCGCCCTCACACGTGCTATCGATGAGATTGAAAAGAACTCCAACCCGCCAACCAAATACCGCAGCTCTTGGGCACGCCTCAAGATTCAAAATTCGCTGCCGGGTAAGTGGGGAACCACTGCTTCATGAGTAAACAGATCGTTCTCGCATCCGCTTCTCCTTCACGTAAGAAGCTTCTTGAAACCATTGGTATCAACCCAATTATTAAAGTGAGCGGCGTTGACGAAGAGACTCCAGAACTTTTGGCACTCTCTCCTGCCGATCTCGTCATTGCCTTGGCGATTCTTAAAGCTCACACCGTCCGAAAGAGCTACCCAGAACTTACTAATTCGCTCATCATCGGTTGTGACTCCACCTTTGAATTCGAGGGTCAAAACCTTGGCAAACCAGGAAGCGCTGAGGCAGCTATTGAACGCTGTCGATTATTGAGCGGCAAGACTGGCTATCTTCACACCGGTCATTGTGTAATCGATACCGATCAAGGCATCGAGGTTTCAGATATATCTACATCAAAGGTGACATTTGCCAAGATGACGGAGAATGAGATCATCAACTATGTGAATACCGGGGAGCCAATTCAGGTTGCGGGTGGATTTACCCTTGATGGCCATTCAGCGCCATTTATCACTCATATCCAGGGCGATCCAAGCGGAATTATTGGTCTCTCCCTACCCACACTACGTAAAATCACTATCAACTTAGGGCTGGAATGGTCCGCGGTCGTACCAGCAGGAGCAACCAGATGACGAAAATAACTGCAGTCCTAATCGCAAACCGTGGCGAGATCGCGGTCCGCGTAGCGCGTGCCTGTCGAGATCACGGCGTGAAATCGATTGCCATCTACTCTGATGAGGATCGCAATTCGCTCCATGTTGCGACAGCCGACGAAGCCTTTGCGCTCCATGGTCTTTCTGCCGCAGAGACCTACTTAGATCAGACCAAAATTCTTGAAGTCGCCAAGGCCTCTGGCGCCGATGCGATTCACCCCGGTTATGGCTTTCTCTCTGAGAATGCTGGCTTTGCCGAACGAGTTATCGAGGCCGGGCTAATCTGGATTGGACCACCACCTGCCGCGATTCGCGAACTCGGCGACAAAGTCTCTGCCCGAAAAATTGCCGCCAAGGTTGGAGCACCACTGGTAGCCGGAACGGCTGACCCGGTCGACTCCCCCGATGAAGTGATCGCCTTTGCCAAAGAGCATGGCCTGCCCGTTGCCATTAAAGCTGCACACGGTGGCGGCGGACGCGGCCTCAAAGTCGCCTTCACACTGGAGGAGATCCCAGAGTTATTCGCCTCTGCAGTTCGTGAAGCGATTACTGGATTTGGTCGCGGTGAGTGCTTTGTGGAGCGCTACCTAGATAAACCGCGCCACGTGGAAACGCAATGCTTGGTTGATATGCATGGAAATGCAGTTGTTGTGAGTACCCGCGACTGCTCTCTACAACGTCGCCACCAAAAGCTTGTAGAAGAGGCTCCAGCGCCATTTCTAACGGAAGCCCAGATCGAGCAGCTCTACACCTCCTCTAAAGCGATCATGCGCGAGGTGGGATATGTAGGTGCGGGCACCTGCGAATTCCTGGTCGGCAAGGATGGAACTATCTCTTTCCTTGAGGTAAATACCCGCCTGCAAGTTGAGCATCCAGTGAGTGAGGAAGTAACTGGGCTAGATCTGGTGCGCGAACAATTGCGTATCGCATCTGGTGAAGCTATTAATCCAGTTGATCCCGTGATCCGCGGTCACAGCATTGAATTCCGAATTAATGGTGAAGATCCTGGAAATGGATTTTTACCCTCTCTTGGAACGATCACGCAATGGGAGGTTCCATCAGGACCTGGGGTTCGTATCGATGCCGGCTTTGACCACGGTCACACCATCGGTTCGCATTTTGATTCTCTACTAGCAAAGTTGATCGTTACTGGCAGTACACGTCGCGAAGCGATTGAACGAGCTCGTCGCGCGCTGCGCGAATTTGAAATTGGTGGGCTAGCAACAGCTCTACCTTTCCATCGCGCCATAGTTATGGATCCAAATTTCACTGAAGAGTTCAAGGTGTACACCAGCTACATTGAAAACGAATTTAATAATCAGATTCCTGCCTTTAACTACAAAGAGAACGTTGCAGCTTCAAAGATCGCCTCTCAAAAAGTCGTAGCAGAGGTCAATGGACATCGCTTTGAGGTTGTCCTTCACTCTGGAGCTCCAGCCGAAAAACGCCATCGTATTAAAAGCAATAGCGTCGCCAAGAGTTCTGGTAACTCGGTTATAAGTCCAATGCAAGGTACCGTGGTAAAAATCGTTAAAGCTAACGGGGATCGTGTAGAAGTGGGCGATCTGATCGTCGTACTTGAAGCGATGAAGATGGAGCAGCCTCTAATTGCCCAGAAGGCTGGAGTTATTGCCCAGTTAGGTGTTGGAGCGGGTCAGACGGTCTCGAGCGGACAATTACTTTGCGTCATTGAAGATTAAGGAAGTTTTACCTTCCCGCTTTTCAATGAGGTAATAGCTGCCTCAACTTTTACCGAATATTTAGCTCCTAGCGCCGTCAACGCCACAGAGACTCCGCCATCCTTCACAGTGTAAATATGTCCGAAGATTCCCTTTGGTTCGTTAATCACATCAATAATGCTCTGCTCGGTAAGTGAAGCGGTCATCACATCTGCTACTGCGGTATTCACATGCTTTGAAACGGCTCCGATCAATATCTTCTGACTCGACTTTCCCAACAAGAAATATTGATCGGGTGAAACTCCAATCAAATAGATGGGATGTTTTGCCGAGTAAAGTTTGGCAACGGTATCTTGCACTTCACTTGTACTTGACCAGTCAGAAAAAACTATGTCACACCCAAGGCTGACCAGAGTCTTTGTCCCAGGAATCGGCGCCGCGTCAACAACTTCGGGAAATACACTGGCCTTTTTATTGACCGAAGAAACACCCTTCTTGAAGTCAGGGATGTAAGGCGCCCAGGAAGTTGGGGCAACTAAGCCGACTTTATTGGACTTCGTTGCGCTACCCGCCAGCACCCCAGCTAAATATGCGCCATCGGGATTTGAAAAATCCATATCGCTAATATTCAAATTTCCTACGCTGGAGTCATTGATAAGAGCGAATTGGGTGGTGGGGAATGCAAGTGCTTCGATACCGACAGCCTGCGCGTACCCTGCACCAATAGCCACTATGAGGTTGTAATTCGCATTGGCAAGAAATTGAAGTTTGGCCTCCCTATCACTTTCGCTACCGTTGGTTACGATCTCGCGAACTGATAGCGCCGTCAGCCCATATTTTTTCTTAATAAAATCCACACCTTTAGCTGCAGAATCGTTGACTCCGTGATCGCCTCGCCCGCCGAGGTCGTAGGCGATGGCAATCTTGATCGAGGTAATAGCACGAGCCGGCAGCGCACCAGCCGTCAAAAGTACAAGTGATGCTGCAAGGAGCGCAGCAAACTTACCCGCGCGCAAGTAAACCAATCCGTTCATACACATCCGAGAGGGTCTTGCTCGCAACCGCGCTAGCTTTATCGGCGCCAACTCTAAGAATCGCATTCAAATGACCAGGGTCTCCCAGAAGTTCTAAGGTCTTTGTTCGCACTGGTCGTAGATATTCGACGACTACTTCAGCCACAGCTCCTTTGAAATCCCCATATCCCTTGCCGTCGAATTCGTTTTCAATCTCAGCGACGGAACGTCCAGAGAGGGTTGAATAAATTGTTAGGAGATTAGAAATTCCTGGCTTCTGTGCCACATCAAAACGCACCTCGCGACCGGTATCGGTAACTGCGCTCTTGATCTTCTTGGTATTGATCTCTGGTGCATCTAGCAGCTCAATCAAACCGCTCGCGGATTCTGCTGACTTGCTCATCTTGGAGGTTGGATCCTGCAAATCGTAGATCTTTGCGCCCTCTTTCAAAATGTAACCTTCGGGAATTCTGAAAGTCTTGCCATATTGACTATTAAATCGGGTAGCAAGGTCACGCGTTAATTCAATATGTTGGCGTTGATCTTCACCCACGGGAACTTGATCCGCCTGGTAGAGCAGGATGTCAGCGGCCATCAACATCGGGTAGGTGAAGACACCGACGCCGATCCGATCATTTTCGATCTTCTGCGACTTATCTTTAAATTGTGTCATGCGGCTCGCCTCGCCAAAACCGGTCAGACACTCCATGACCCAGCCAAGTTGATTGTGTTCGGCAACGTGAGACTGTATGAACAAGGTGCAGTGCTCAGGGTCAACGCCAAGGGCCAAGAGTTGGGCAACAGATACCAAGGTGTTCTGACGCAACTCCTTTGGGTCCGGTGAAGACGTTAGGGCGTGCAGGTCAACGACACAATAAAAGGCATCGTGGCTCTCTTGGAGTTCAACCCACTGCTTAACCGCTCCTAGGTAATTTCCTAGATGAAATGAGCCATTTGTTGGCTGGATTCCTGAGAGGACGCGGGGTTTAGACATGCCCCAATCCTACCGAGTGCTAAAGCGAGCTAGAGATCAATAACTGACCTGCTCGCTTCCCCTCCAGAGTCAAAACCGTAATTTGAACTCCTGGGATGGTTATTACATCGTGAACCGCAGGAAGGCGACCCAGCCAATGCATTACAAAACCACCAACGGTTTCATATGGTCCCTCAGGCAGTTCAATTCCAGTCTGCTCCTTGAGATCTTCCAGAGAAATTAGGGCATCAACCTCAAAATCACCAGTACGTGATTGAGCCGTAACCTCGCTCTCAGGTTCGTCGTACTCATCTTCGATCTCGCCAATAAAGCACTCAACAATATCCTCGAGGGTCACAATCCCATCGGTACCGCCATACTCATCAAGAACAATTGCAAGGTGAGCTCGCTTGATGCGCATCTCGGTCAAGGCCGGCAGCACACCTTTGGTACCCGGCAAAAATATTACGGGGCGCATAATCTCGAGCAAGGTCTTGTTCATATCTTCATCACGCAGATTCAAGAGATCTCGCACATGCAAGAAGCCAATCACTTCATCACTCGAACCTCGAGTAACTGGGTAGCGAGAGTGGGCTGTACGGATTGCTACAACTTTGGCTTCGGCAAGAGTTAACCCAACATCCAGAAAATCGACTTCGGTGCGCGGCACCATGATCTCGTGAAGGACTAAATCCCCTGCACTAAATACATCCTCAACAATGTCGCGCTCTTCATCTGATAACGCGGCATGTCCGGTGACCAAGTCGACCAACTCTGCCTCTGAAATTTCTGAACGAACTTCCTGAGCCTTAAGACCGAAGAGTTTGACGATGGTGTCGGTGGATTTAGAGAGAATCCAAATGATCGGGCGGAAGATATTTGCGAT
>CAIMNT010000171.1 GCA_903842855.1 uncultured Actinomycetes bacterium | reverse complement strand
CGTTATTGGAATTGTTAAGGCATACACAACTCGAGTTGGTTCAGGTCCATTTCCAACTGAACTCTTCGATGAAGATGGCGAAAAACTGCGCACCATTGGTGGTGAGGTTGGAGTAACAACTGGTCGTGCTCGTCGTTGCGGTTGGTACGACGCCCCTATCGCTCGTTATGCAGTTCGCGTAAATGGTCTAACTGATTTCTTCCTCACCAAGCTAGATGTATTGACTGGTTGGGAGCAAATTCCGGTCTGCGTGGCATATGAGATCGATGGCAAACGTGTTGAGGAACTTCCATCGTCACAATCAGATTTCCACCATGCAAAACCGATTTACGAATATCTACCAGGGTGGAGCGAGGATATTTCCAAGGCTCGCAAGATTGAAGACCTGCCTGCAAATGCTCGCGCTTATGTAAAGTTTCTTGAGGAAATTTCTGGCGCACCTATGAGTGCAATCGGAGTTGGACCCGGTCGCGATGAGACCATCGTCGTCAGGGATCTCATTTGAAGGTTCTTCTGATTGGTTCCGGCGGGCGCGAACATGCTTTGGCGCAAGCGCTGGTGCGCGACCCACAATTGGAAGAACTTCACGTAGCTCCAGGAAATCCCGGTATTGCACAGATTGCAACCCTCCATGCACTTGATATCGAGAACAATCAGGAGGTCGTTGCGCTCGCACAACGTTTGACGGTAGATCTCGTTGTTATTGGACCTGAGAAACCCTTGGTCAACGGCGTTGCCGATGCTTTGCGAGCAGTGGGGATAGCAACTTTTGGTCCCAGCGCTATCGCAGCCACCTTAGAGGGATCTAAAGATTTTGCTAAGCAAGTCATGCGCGATGCTGGAGTTCCGACAGCTCGAAGTTTCACCTGCACCACCAAGGCTGAGATGGAGAAGGCCCTTGATACCTTCGGCGCTCCATATGTTGTAAAGCACGATGGATTGGCAGCTGGCAAGGGAGTCGTTGTCACCAGCGATCGCCAGGTCGCCCTTGATCACGCCTATCTCTCACCACGCGTTGTTATTGAAGAATTTCTCGATGGTCCAGAGGTCTCCCTCTTTGGAATTTCAGATGGCAGCACAATTTTGGCGATGCAACCAGCGCAGGATTTCAAGCGGGCTTACGACGGAGATCTAGGTCCCAATACTGGAGGTATGGGCGCATACTCACCCTTGCCTTGGGCTCCAACCGATATCGTGGAGATGACTCTGACTCAGGTGCTCAAACCCACTATTGCCGAGATGCAGGCGCGCGATACTCCTTTTATTGGTCTTCTCTATGCGGGGCTGGTCCTGACCTCAAAGGGGCTGCGAGTAATTGAATTTAACGCTCGATTTGGCGACCCCGAGACCCAAGTACTACTTCCTAGACTCCAAACTCCTTTAGCTACCCTGCTCTATCAAGCCGCAACAGGTGGCCTGGCGGGCCATCCTCCTTTGGAGTGGTCGACCGATTCGGCGGTCACCGTTGTGCTCGCCTCTGACGGTTATCCAGTTTCTCCACGCTTAGGTGACCCGATCACGGGAGTCGACTCGGTGGTTGGCGCCGACATCTATCAAGCCGGAACCACACTTAAGGATCAGGTTCTCCATTCATCAGGTGGTCGAGTGCTCTCCGTTACCGGAGTTGCAGCAGATCTCACCGCAGCCCGGCTAAAAGCCTATGAGGGAATCTCCCAGATCTCCCTACGCGGCAGCCACTACCGACGCGACATCGCGCTGGCGGCATCTGCCCCGACAGAAGTAGGGGAGAATTAAGCTATGAGCGTTTTAGCTGATCGTTATGCATCGGCGGCAATGCGCTCTATCTGGTCACCCGAGTCAAAGATCATTCAAGAGCGCAATTTATGGATCGCCGTTATGCGCGCTCAATCAAAGTTGGGTCACCATATCTCTGGTGAGGTAATTGCCGACTATGAAAAGTTGTTGCCCCACGTCGATCTAGCTTCGATCGATGCCCGTGAAAAATTAACGCGTCATGATGTTAAAGCTCGTATCGAGGAGTTCAATGCGCTCGCCGGACACGAGGCGATTCACGCCGGAATGACCTCGCGCGACCTCACCGAGAATGTCGAAGCGATGCAGATTCGAGATGGACTTCTACTTGTTCAAGATCGCGTTATTGCATCTTTGGCCATGTTAGCTGAACGCGCCGCGCAATATATCGATCAACCTATCGCCGGCCGTTCTCACAACGTAGCGGCCCAAGTTACAACTTTGGGTAAGAGATTTGCCTCTGCCGCTGAAGAATTACTTTTTGCCTACGAGCGCCTTGAGAACTTAATAGATCGCTATCCAATCCGCGGCATAAAGGGCCCAGTTGGAACCGCGCAAGATTCAGTTGATCTGCTCGGAAGTTCCAGTGCCCATGAGCAACTAGAGCGTGAAGTTGCATCGCATCTTGGATTTAAAAGGGTGCTTGATTCAACGGGTCAGATCTATCCACGTTCATTTGATTTCGATGTCGTTACAACGTTGGTACAGATCGCCGCAGCTCCATCATCGCTTGCAACCTCAATTCGCTTGATGGCTGGTGCCGAGCTAGTAACGGAAGGCTTTAAGGCGGGACAAGTTGGCTCAAGTGCTATGCCGCACAAGATGAACACTCG
>CAIMNT010000170.1 GCA_903842855.1 uncultured Actinomycetes bacterium | reverse complement strand
GATCGCCGCTTCCCGAATTAATTCAGTTATATGCAACTCAGCAGCTTGGTCTGTATCGATATCCTCTGGATATAGCGACTGAGAAACCGGGAGCGCTTTCGCTAACAACTCCAGCAACAGGTCGGTCTGCTCTAAATTCTTTGCGCTAATCGGAACAATTTCATCAACGGTAATTCCAGTTTTGGAGATGAAGTTTGAGACTTCAACTAACTTGGCAATAAGCTCTTCGCTCTTTGCAGTGTCCACCTTTGTCACCGCGATGTAGAGGTGGCGGATATGGCCCAACTGCTTGACTATATATTCATCCCCAGCACCTATCGCTTCATCTGCAGGTAGGCAGAGCAGAGCGGCATCCACGGATTCCAGGTTCTCTTGCACCATCGCGTTAAGGCGGGTTCCCAGCAAGGTCTTTGGCTTATGAATTCCTGGTGTATCTACCAAGATCATCTGGAAATCGGGACGGGAAATGATGCAGCGAATCGGATTTCGAGTGGTGTTGGGATGGCTTGAGGTAATAACAATCTTCTTGCCAACCAGAGCATTGACGAGTGTGGATTTGCCGACATTTGGCCGGCCTATTACCGCAACGAATCCGGCGCGGTGCTCTGTTGTCATGGGCTAAGTCTCCCATCAAACGGCCAACGGCCCTACCAACTCCATCAGATCAGCAACAGAGGTGACAATTTCGGCGGTGCGCTCCCCGATCAAACGATGACAACCATCACTCGTGGGGGAATTAATCGGCCCAGGAACTGCAAAAACCGGTCGAAAGATTTCCGCTGCATCTCGGGCGGTGCGTAGTGAACCACTTCGAAAAGCCGCTTCGACAACAACAGTCGCACGAGATACCGCGGCAATGATTCGGTTACGAATCAAAAACCTAGCGGGAATCGCATGCACATGTGGCAAAACTTCCGAGAGCAATAAACCGTTCTCCAAAATCTGACGAAAGAGTCGATCATTTCCACTAGGAAAAATTGCATTCACTCCGCACCCTAAAATTGCAATCGTCTCGCCCTCTGCAATGAGCGCACCACGATGAGCCGCACTATCAATTCCATAAGCACCCCCGCTCACCACGCTCCACTCTCGATCGACAGCTCCGGCGGCGAAATCTCCGGCAACGCGTACTCCATAGTCAGTTGGATTTCGTGTCCCAACAATGGAGATCGAATTGTGAATCCTTCCGAGAGCTTCTCTATTTCCTAGACCTATTAACGCGATCGGTGGCGCTTTCAAATCTTCGAGTCCATCAGGCCAATCTGGATCGGTATTGACCACTAGAAAAGCATCTAGCTTGTGCAGCTCATCAAGAAGTGCATCTCCATTAAGTGTGGCAAGGGCCTCGTGTAGTAATTTGCCGCCACGTTTGTACTCCGCATACTCCCCACTCCTAATGCGCTGTAGGAAATCTATAGCCCCATGAAGGCGGTATTGCGAACTCCAGAACTCATTTCCACCTTCGAAGAGAGCCAATAGCAAGAGGTGTTCCACAACGTGGTTTTTATTCACAGGATCTGCGATCCTTGTCTCAAGCGATATGCCTCTTGTACCTCCTGCAATGATGGTGTGCTTGATCCATACCGATCAGCGATGGACCAAGAAATCCGCAATACCTTGTGATACCCGCGGGCACTTAATCTTTCACGGTCCAGCTCAGAATGTAGAAATGCCATCGCTTCTCTTGTTGCCCGATATTTGTGTCGCAATTGGCTGGCTGGTATTCGCGAGTTTAGTTTCCAAGATTCATGCTTAAATCGGTCAGCCGCTACTTCACGCCCCTGAATGACTCTTGCGCGAACTACCTCGCTCGACTCTCCAGGTTCTACGGATGCCAATTCAGCACGGGAGGGTACTTCCACAAAAGTTCGGATATCGATTCGATCTAAAAGCGGCCCCGAAATCTTCTGTAGATACCGCCTAATCTGGACGGAAGAGCAGGTGCAGGTAAGGCCTTTTCCATTAAATCTGCCACAAGGACACGGGTTCGCCGCAAGGACCAAGAGAAAGTCCGCCGGAAAAATTATCGTCCCCGCTACACGAGAGATCGCCACACTTCCGGACTCCAAGGGTTGACGAAGTGCATCCAGCACACCTGCGTTGCACTCAGGTGCTTCATCTATAAACAGAACTCCGTTGTGTGCCAATGAGCAGGCACCTGGACGAATAGCGTGAGCTCCCCCTCCCACCATCGCAGTCGAGGTCGTCGTGTGATGCGGTGCCACGAATGGTGGGGTTTGTGAGTCAATCTGACGCTCGGCCAGTGCTCCTGCTATCGAATGAATTGCGGCAACTTCTAAAGATTCCTGGGCATTTAATTGCGGCATTACCGTTGGAATCCTTTCGGCCAGCATCGTTTTGCCTGTACCAGGTGGCCCCAAGAAGAGAAGGTGATGCCCGCCGATTGCAGCGATCTCCAGCGCAAAACGCGCCGCCTTCTGACCTACAACTTCACTCAGATCTTTCTGTTCGACGGCTCTGGCAACGGGTTGGAGTGCATCAAAATCTGGAATCACTCCTTCTTCGAGATAGAGAACAACCTCACTTAAATGTGAGACTGGAATGGGTTTGAGAGATGTGAGCCCTTGTGCCTCAGCAAGGTTCTCTGCAGGAATAATCGCCCTTGCAATTCCTAATTGCTCTGCCGCTATCAAGGCAGGTAGAACTCCACGTATTGGTTTGATTGATCCATCCAGTGATAGCTCACCCATGATTACGTGGCTATCTAGTTCTGAAGATGTAGCCGCACCTTGCGCAACTAAAAGTGCAATGGCGATCGGTAGATCAAATCCTGAACCACTTTTATGTAACCATGCGGGGGATAAAGAGACCGTCACGCGTTTATTGGGCCACTGCGCGCCAGAATTTTGCAGCGCGGATCTCACTCGCTCTTTGGATTCCATAAGGGCGGCATCAGGCAGGCCTAGAAGTGAATACCCAGGCAGCCCGTCTGAGATATCAACTTCGATATCAACTAATTCTCCATGTAAGCCAATTAAGGCAATGCTTCGCGTTCGTGCGAGAGTCACTACAAGACCCCGGCACGGTATTCAACCTCGGGCTTTAAACCTTGCCTAAAGTGAACGGCAGCGCAATCAATTCGATAATCCGCTCCCCACTGATCATGGGTGGCAATCCATGCAAGTGCTAGCCGTTGTAATCGGAAAGCCTTAGCTGGAGTGATCGCCTCTAGTGGGTGACCAAATTTGGAATTGGAGCGACTCTTCACTTCTACGAAGATCAGTATTGCTCCATCGCGTGCTACTAAATCGATCTCCCCCTCTTTTATGCGCCAATTTCTAGCGATGATGGTTACCCCTTGACCTTGCAGGTAAGAGGCCACCAACGTTTCCCCATCCGCACCAATTTGTTGCAACGTTTGTGCCATGATGCAAAGTTAGTTAGTGGTTTTGTAAGCGTAAGCGCCCACAACGCTCAATGTTGAAAAGTATTACTTGTTGATAGAGATTGCGGCGACATTGGCAAAACTCTTTCGATGAATTGCAGTCACGCCTAACTCCCCCAGCGCCTTTGTGTGGGCCGCGGTGATGTACCCCTTGTGTTGGGCAAATCCATATCCAGGATATTGGGAATCGGCAGCAATCATGATGCGATCGCGATAGACCTTTGCCAGGATAGATGCAGCGCTAATGCTGAGCGCGACCTGATCGCCCTTCCAGACAGCAAGATTGGGAATTGCTAAACCTTCGATTGCATATCCATCTGTTAACACATACTCAGGTTGAATAGTGAGGGCGTTTATTGCACGGCGCATCCCTGCCAGGTTGGATTTATGCAGACCAATTCGATCGATCTCTTCTGGAGAAATTTCAATTATTGAATATGCCAGCGATTCTTCTTTGATTACATCAAAGAGTTCCTCGCGAATTTTCTCTGAGAGGGCTTTGGAATCTTGCACTCGCAATAGTGAAGGAGCATCAGGATTTCTGAGGATTACTGCTGCTACTACTAGTGGCCCGGCACACGGTCCGCGACCTGCCTCATCAACCCCGGCTATTCTTTGAATGCCGCTGGCACGAAGTGAGCCTTCAATCCCCGACATTAAGGGCTCTTTTTAACCGGAACCTTCGATAAATCGTGACCAACGGATAGGAATTTAATATGGTTAAGCGGCCACACGACAAACTCAGCTCTTCCGACTACATCACTTAAGGGAACAAAACCTTTGTGGACATCGTCGGTATGGAAGCGTGAATCTGCGCTAGCGCCACGATGGTCACCCATAACCCAGATAAATCCCTTTGGCACAGTGATATCAAATTTGGAATCGCTCGGAGTATTTCCAGGGAAGAGATAATTTTCATTGATAGATACGCCGTTGACTTGGAGGCGACCCTTGGCATCGCAGCAGACCACGTGATCGCCACCGACTCCGATGGTGCGCTTCACCAGATATTGAGTCGCAGGATCAGGAAGAATTCCAACATCCACCAGACCACGTTTCAATTCACGTGTCACAACATTTCCGGTTTCGGTAGGAGCAGATCCAAGCCAGTTTGCAGGATCTTTAAAGACGACAACTTCGCCGCGACGAATATCGCTAAACATTGCCGAGAACTTATTGACGGCGATGCGGTCTCCGATGCCCAATGTGTTCTGCATAGAACCTGATGGCACGTAGAAGAAGTGCACAAAGAAGGTCTTGATAATTACAGCGACGATAAGGGCCGATACAACAATGATCGG
>CAIMNT010000169.1 GCA_903842855.1 uncultured Actinomycetes bacterium | reverse complement strand
TTGCTTGTGCATCTTCTCCAGCGCCTGCTTCTAGTTGAAGAGAGTTGTTGTTAAATATGAGTCGAAGTGGAACAGTCTTGTCTGTTACTAAAGCAACTCGGCGCACTGAATCGAGTAGTGGTCCGACCTCGATCGTCGCCTCAGCTACCGATTCACTAGGGAGAAGGTGGCGAAATGGTGGGAAAGATCCATCTAGGGTTCTAGAGGTCATTGTTTTTAATTCAGAGAGAAATCCAATGAGTCTTTCGTTAGAATTTGTTGGTGATAGAGCTAAAGTCACTTGAGAGTGTGCTGTAAGTGATTTAGCGGCATCTGCCAGAGTGCGAGCGCGCACCAAAGTATTAACTTCAATATCTGCGTTCTTGGCCTGCCAGTTAAGTTCGCGGACCGCAAGACGATAGCGATCGGTTGCGGCGAGAGTAATTTTATTTTTGTTAATTTCGATATGAACACCGGTGAGAGTTGGGAGTGAGTCATCTTTGCCGGCAGCGATAGCTACCTGGTTGACGGCGTGTGCAAAGACATCACTTGGGATCACCCCGGCAGTCTCGGGCAACTCTGGCAGTGTTGGGTATTCGTTGACTGACAGCGTAGGGAGGGTGAATTTAGCTGTTCCTGCTGTGACCAGAACTCGACTTCCATCTAGGGTAAATGTGATTGGTTTATTAGGAAGAGAGCGCGCGATCTCAGCTAAGAGGCGGCCAGGTACCAGGACTTTCCCTTTGGCAGAGATATCGGCTTTGAGGATCGCTTTGGTTGAGGTCTCAAGATCTGAACCGGTTAAAGTAATTGAGGTATCTACATCAATCATGATTCCAAGGAGCTCGGGCTTAATAGGGCGAGTAGAGAGGCTACGGGCCACCCAATTGACGGCATCAACCAGCTCTGTTGGTTCTACTAAAAACTTCATCTCCACACCGCTTTCTTAACCACCTGAGTTTAAGGTTTAGACCCGACAAGCGCGGGCTGCCCCAGTTATTGTTTTCACTCTTTTATATCTATATAAAGTTATTCGTAGTAACCAGGGCTATTTTCTGTGGAAAACCACATAAATGCAGGTCACTCGCTATTAAATCTTCTCTACAGTTGTGGGCAACTATGTGGAAAATTTTCCAAAGAACCTTTATTAACTCCTTTTTCTGAGGGTTTTAAGGAATTTATCCTTAATATCCCCACAAACCCTCCTTATATATCCACAGTTATCCACAACTTACCCACAATTGGGGTTAGTGAGGGTTTAATTTTTAGCTTGGGCCCTAATCCGGGTGGTTAATTCAGTCACCTGGTTATAGATAGAGCGCCGTTCTGCCATTAACTGCCTAATCTTTCGATCGGCATGCATGACAGTTGTATGGTCTCGGCCGCCGAAGGTCTGCCCGATTTTAGGAAGGGAGAGTTCGGTCAACTCACGGCAGAGGTACATAGCGATCTGGCGGGCATTCACCAATACCCGGCTCCGGCTTGTCCCACAGAGATCTTCCAAAGTGAGGCTGAAATAAGAAGCGGTCTGAGCCATGATGGTTGAGGAGGTGATCTCTGGCCCAGCCTGATCTGGAATCAAATCCTTAAGCACGATCTCTGCCAGACCCATATCGACTGGTTGGCGGTTGAGGGAGGCAAAAGCGGTCACCCGAATCAGCGCTCCTTCGAGCTCCCGAATATTTGAGGAGATCTTTGAGGCTATATATTCCAAAACATCATCCGGGGCATTTAATTTATCTTGGGCCGCTTTCTTACGAAGGATGGCAATACGGGTCTCTAGCTCCGGTGGTTGGATATCAGTAATTAAGCCCCACTCAAATCGAGAGCGTAAACGATCTTCGAGCGTTGTCAGTTGCTTAGGTGGGCGATCACTAGAGATAACAATTTGTTTGTTAGCGTTATACAAAGTGTTAAAGGTGTGGAAGAACTCTTCTTGGGTCCGCTCTTTGTTCTCTAAAAATTGGATATCGTCAACTAACAAAACATCGAGGTCACGATAGCGCCTTTGAAATACCGAAGCTTTGTCATCACGGATTGAGTTAATAAAGTCGTTGGTAAACTCTTCTGAAGATACATATCTCACCCGCACAGAGCCGTATAACTCTTTGGCATATGCGCCAATAGCGTGCAGGAGGTGGGTTTTACCCAACCCAGACTCACCGTAAATAAATAGCGGGTTATAAGCCTTTGCGGGGGCTTCCGCTACAGCCACAGCGGCTGCATGTGCAAAACGGTTCGAGGCGCCGATAACAAATGTCTCAAATACATATCGTGGATTTAGTTGCGATTGCTCTTGTGGAAGTTTTGATCCTAGATCGCGACCCGTTCCACTTCGTGGTTGTAGATCAGGTGCGCTCTCATCCAGTACATCATCGCGGGGTTCATCAACTTCAAGATTCTCATCAACTGTTACCGCGATATTAATTTTTTGACCAAGTTGATTGGTGAGAATTTCATTAAGCGCAGATTTAACGCGCAACTCTAGGAAATCTTTGGCGAATTGATTCGGGGTATTTAGTAGAAGGGTGGCTCCACCTTCACCCTGGAGTAGTCCGAGTGGTTTAGTAAGAGCTAAAAAAGCCCGGTGCTGTGGCGATTCAGCCGCCATAGCCTCAACAACGAGAGCCCAGAGGGTGTTGAGATCTACTTCTTCTAATAAAGCCATACTCGCCCCATACCGATCAATAATGAAACCCAAACAGAGACCTACCCAGATGAGTTATCCCCAGAGTTATCCACAGCCTGTGGTCTAAACCCAACCTTGAGGGTCAGGAGGCTCAAAACCTGTGGATAGAGCGCGAACCTATGGGGCTGTGGGCAAAAGCGCAAGTGGTTTATCCACACCAATTCGGCTAACCTTGCCCTTCCGCTGTGGCCCTAGTCGGTGCCAACCCCGAAACCGCTAGGAGAAAAAGAGGAACTTATGAGCAAGCGTACTTATCAGCCAAACAATCGTCGTCGCGCAAAGAAGCATGGCTTCCGCGCCCGTATGGCCACACGTGGTGGACGAGCTGTTCTGTCGTCCCGCCGCGCAAAGGGTCGCACTCGCATCTCAGCATAAATTGTGCTTCCAGCATTGAACCGAATGCGCCGAGGCCAAGACTTTTCAAGAACTACCAAGACTGGGCACCGAGCGACCTCTAGTTTGTTGGTCCTTTACTTCCTGACGCATGAGCAATTGCCATCGGCACCTCAAGTTGGGCTCATTATTAACAAGAGTATTGGTGGTTCTGTAACAAGACACCGGATCGCGCGCCAGTTGCGCCATGCGATGGCCGATCACCTACTTGAACTACCCGCTCACACGCAGATCGTGATTAGAGTTCTCAAAGAGCACTCCGATTATCGAAGCGATCTAACTAATCTAATTTCAAAGGTTTGTAAGAGATCTGGAGTCGGGCAGTGAAGAGAGCTCTCATTGCACCTATTCGATTCTGGCAAATTTTCATCTCGTCAAACATGGCGCCCCGTTGTAAATATTTTCCATCGTGCTCTCAATACACAATCGATGCAATAAACGAGTTTGGTTTGCGGGGGATCTTGATGGGAGCCTGGAGAATTTTACGTTGTAACCCATGGTCACATGGGGGCGTTGATTACGCCGGTGGTAAAAGAGTTGTGTACGAAAATCTAAAGGGAGCTAAGGGATGAATGCCATTTTACACCCGCTTTACTACGCTGTTACTTGGGTAATTGTCACATTTCACAGCCTTTTAGGGCTCTTTTTAGGCAAAGATAACCATGAATCTCTTAAGTGGACGCTCTCTATCGTCTTTCTTGTGATCGTTATTCGAATCATTCTTAT
>CAIMNT010000168.1 GCA_903842855.1 uncultured Actinomycetes bacterium | reverse complement strand
GTCCTGGAAGGTAAAGAGCAGCGTTCCATCGCTCATCGCGGCGCCGCTATCGAAGATGTTGTACAGGCGATCTGAATTAACGGTGATAACTCCGTTCACGACATCGCTGCCTGCCAACGCTCCCGTCAGTGGCTTACCGTTATAGGTGACCAATACCTTGCCCGATTTAGCCGCACCAGGTTTGAGGATCATGTAGACCTTCGAGGCGTCGAAGTGCTCGGTGATGCTCGCCCCCACCGACGCTTGCACATAGTCCGGTTGAATCAACCACTTACCGCCGAGAGCGAATTGATCAAGAGGCACCGTCTTTTGCAACGGGATAGTGAACGAACCATTTGGATAGTTAGAGGTTGGGTAGCCAAATTGGGAACGGTTGCTTCCGAAGTAGGTCTCCGGAGTCAACTGAGTCTGCGGAGTCGTATCCGGAAGATCTGAAGGCGCAACGGTGACTTTGTGACCAGCGTTGGCAAGCAAGGTACGGATCGCCTGCTCGCTCTGTGGGTAATTACCCTCGCCAAACTCGGTACGACGAATCTGTCCAGTGGCGTCGATCAAATATTCTGCCGGCCAGTACTGATTGTTATACGCATTCCAGGTGTCGTAATTATTATCGAGCGCAACTGGATAAGGGAGCTTGAATTGCTTAATGGCACTCTTCACATTGCTCGCCTCTTTTTCGAAGGCGAATTCAGGAGTGCTTACACCGATAACCTCAAAGCCCGATGAGTGATACTTGTTGTACCAGGCAACAACGTGCGGCAAGGTACGGATGCAGTTTATGCAGCTATATGTCCAGAAATCTACGAGTACGACTTTGCCCTTGAGCGCGGCGAGCGTGGTCGGCCCGGCCGTGTTGAGCCACTGCGAAATACCCTTGAACTCTGGAGCCTTTGAGTTTGCATTAAAGAGACCAGATTGATCGCCAGTGATCGTTGAAGGAACTTCTTTGCTCCCCTTGAGTTTGGTCAACGCCTTAGTTACTCCCGATCCGCTTTCGATCTTTGTAAGAGCGCTGGAGTATGAAGGGATTGCGTTGAGCAGCTTCGCTTCGATGGTCTTGTCATAGTTGGTATAGATCGCAAAAGCAGTCAGGATCATCACGACGCCCGATGCAATTTGAATTCTGGCGGTGTGCTTGGAAAGGCGACGTGACTTAGCAAGTAGCTTCTGGCCACCTACCGCGAAACCAAAGAGCGGAATAGATACACCAGCAACATAGAAGAGAGTCACGATCACGACTTGCAATGAGACCTTGTTGGTGGCGGCCAAGGTGGCGACTGAAGCAAGGATCGGGCCACTACATGGGGTCCAGACAACACCCAGGGCGAGACCAGTGACGAATCCACCGCTGAAATCACTACGTTGATTTCGACCGACTCCACCAAAGCGACCTGCCAAGCTGGAGATCGAAGCCTCCATCCTGCGAGAGAGAGCGGGGACAACCATAGAGAAACCAATGACGAGAAGAACCACCACTGCTAATTTACGAAGTACGTTGGGGTTTAAACCTAAGGAGCTCTCCAGGAAGGAGACCGCCAAGGTCAAGAAGGCGAAGGAGATTGCTACGCCTGCGGTGATTCCAAGTGGGCGGCGCTTAGAGTTCGATTGAGTTACATCTGCCAGAACGATTGGCAGTAAGGGCCAGATACAGGGAGCCAGGATCGTGAATAGGCCAGAGATAAAGGCGACACCATAGAGAACGATCATTTTCGTTTAGCTCCTAACTTAGATTCCGCTTCCACTGCCGGATTTACTCGACGGTGCTTGTCATAAAAAACTTTGCTCTTTCGCAACATCCCGCAGTGCGCCATATCGCACCAACGGCGAGACTTGTTCTTACTCTCGTCGATAAAGAGCGCTTCGCACTCTTCGCCCTCGCACTGCTTCACTCGACTCAGATCCATTGTGACGAGGATGTCCTCCACCTGAAGTGCGAATTCACTGATCTTTCGCGTACTGCCGGTAGGACCCACCAACTCGAACTCAATCTCGGATGCACTGGGTTTCAAGCGTCGATGTTGGTGAGCCCTTCCTGTGAGTTCACCGAATCTCTTCATGGTGCGCGTATCAAAGTTCTTCTTATTGGTGACGCTCTGCAAGATCTCGCGCAAAACAGCTAAATCAGAGTTCGGCTCTAACGCCTCATCGTTAATAGCGGTAAAGAGCGCCTCCACATCCATAGTGGAAGAGTGGCAGAAGCCAGGAAAAAAGACAACCACCTAAATGCGTTTTACTGGTTGCTATTGTGCCGACCTTTAAGCCTTTCCAAACCTGCGTTCGCGTTGGTTATAGATCGCGATCGCATCCCAGAGGGTGGTGCGGTCAACATCTGGCCATAGAACATCCATAAAGACCATCTCGGCATAGACAGACTGCCACGGCAGGAAGTTAGAGGTGCGCATCTCCCCCGATGTGCGAAGGAACATATCTACATCGCGCATCTGGGCGTTGTACATGAATTTTTCTAGCGTCTTCTCGGTGATCGACTCTGGGTTGAGACGTTTCGCCTTCACTTCACTTGCAATCAACTTGATCGCGTCGGTGAGTTCAGTCCGCCCGCCGTAGTTCACGCACATATTGAGCGTTGACTTTTTTACCCTCAAAAAATTCCTGGTTCCCACGGCTTTTGGTTCTCT
>CAIMNT010000167.1 GCA_903842855.1 uncultured Actinomycetes bacterium | reverse complement strand
TGGCCTCAATGGCGTTATTCGTGCGGTAGTCCGTAAGGGAGTTAAAGAGTACGGATACGACTTCGTCGGCTTCCGCGACGGCTGGAAGGGCCCACTCGAAGGCCTCACAACGACCCTTGATTTGGCTACGACCCGTGGCATATTGCCGAAGGGCGGAACCATCCTCGGCTCATCACGTACCAACCCTTTTAAGATCGAGGGTGGCGTAGAAAAGATTCAAGAGAATTTGAAGAAGCTCGGCATTGACGCGCTGATCGCGATTGGCGGAGAAGATACTCTCGGCGTTGCGACAAAGCTCGATGCACTCGGCGTTAAGGTCATCGGAGTTCCAAAGACAATCGATAACGATCTCAACAATACTGACTACACATTTGGATTTGATACCTCAGTAAATATCGCCGTTGAAGCGATTGATCGCCTACACACAACCGCTGAGTCACACCACCGCGCTCTTGTTGTAGAAGTTATGGGTCGCCACGCAGGTTGGATCGCATTACATGCTGGTATCGCGGGTGGCGCAGCAGCGGTTCTCATTCCTGAAGTTAAATTCTCTACAGAGAAAGTTGCAGCGTGGGTTAACTCCCGCTTTGCCGATGGTTTCGCTCCTATCATCGTTATTGCTGAAGGTGCGATCCCACAAGATGGCGATATGAAGGTTAAGGATCAGACCCTTGATGCATTCGGTCACGTAAAGCTTTCTGGTATCGGCGACTGGCTTGCTCAAGAGATTGAGGCTAAGACTGGCCACGAAACTCGTACCGTCGTTCTCGGCCACATCCAACGTGGTGGCTCACCAACTGCCTTCGATCGCGTTCTTTCAACTCGCTTTGGCTTAGCTGCCATCACAGCGGCGCATGAAGGAAACTGGGGCACCATGGCGGCACTGCATGGAACATCTATAGAGATGGTTCCACTCGCATCTGCTACCGGCGAACTCAAGTTGGTAGATCCTTCGCGCTATGCAGAGGCAGAGGTCTTCTTCGGATAATTAGTCGTCACGTTGACTTCTAATATCCGTAGGCTCAATCCATGACTAACCTCGATACCTTATTCACCCCTGGTCTCATTGCGGCGCAGCAGCCGCAGTGGCCGGGGGGTGCCGATGGCGCAGCAGTTGCCAGCGCCGTCGCTGAGCTTAAAAAGTTGCCGCCGCTAGTCTTTGCCGGAGAGTGCGATAACCTCAAGGCGAAGATCGCGCAAGCACAAGCGGGTCGAGCTTTTTGGCTACAAGGTGGAGATTGTGCGGAAACTTTTGCATCCGCTACCGCAGATTCAATCCGAAATCGAATCAAAACGATTTTGCAGATGGCTGCCGTACTGCAATATGCCTCCTCGCTGCCAGTCATCAAAGTTGGGCGCATGGCGGGGCAGTTCGCAAAGCCACGTAGTAACGACAACGAGACACGCGACGGCGTAACGCTGCCCGCCTACCGTGGCGATGCGGTAAATGATATTGAATTTACTCAGGAGGCACGCCAACCCAACCCGCAGCGCTTGGTTCAGGTCTATAACACCTCTGCTGCCACACTCAATCTAGTTCGCGCCTTTACCCAAGGTGGTTTTGCCGACCTGCGCCAAGTTCACGAGTGGAACAAGGGTTTTGCAAACGATCCCCGCTTTGGCCAACGTTACGAGCAGATGGCTAACGAGATTGGCCGCGCCTTAAATTTCATGACATCTGCTGGGGTTGATCCTGAAAGTTTTAAGAAGGTCGATTTCTACTCCAGTCACGAAGCGCTTATTTTGGAATACGAGAAGGCGCTCACCCGTATCGATTCCCGCACCGGCAATGCATACGATGTATCGGGGCACTTTGTCTGGGTAGGGGAGCGCACTCGCCAACTCGATGGAGCTCATCTCGACTTCGCCGCAAAGATTCACAACCCCATTGGGATTAAGTTGGGACCTAAATCAACGCCAGAAGATGCGCTGACCATGATCAGAATTCTCAACCCAGATAATGAGCCAGGTCGACTGACCTTCATTACGCGTATGGGCGCAGGGCTGGTTCGTGAGAAGCTTCCCGCTCTCGTAAAAGCTGTTACCGACTCTGGAGCTCATGTTCTGTGGGTCTGCGACCCAATGCACGGCAACACCTATGAGGCTCCAAGTGGTTACAAGACCCGCCGCTTTGATGATGTTCTCGATGAAGTTCGTGGCTTCTTTGAAGTCCATAAGGCGTTGGGAACCCATCCAGGTGGAATCCATATTGAACTTACCGGAGATGATGTCACTGAGTGCGTTGGCGGGGGAGAGCAGATTTCTGAGGCTGATCTTGCTAATCGTTACGAGACCGCCTGCGATCCGCGCCTCAATCACACGCAATCTCTCGAACTCGCCTTTCTTGTGGCAGAGATGTTGCGCGACCGCTAAGACTTTTCTGCTCTGTTCTTTCGCCGAAAGGTGAAATAGGCTTCGTAAATGCTCCTTACCGCAAGCCAGAAGACCCCGGTAGGCACTCTTCAACTCATAGCGCATGAACACGTGCTACTTGCGGCCGGCTTCGGCCCACTGCGCGAGTTAAGTGCGCGCCTAGACAAATCAGATTACGACCTGGGGTTCAAAGCGGTAAAAGAGATTCCTATTATCAGCGAGCTCATTAAGGATTACTTCGACGGCGATTATGCAGCCCTTAATGGGATCAAGGTGCGTCAACCCGGGCCGGAATTTTCGCAATCTGTCTGGAAGGCGATGCGCAAGATTCCAGCCGGCAAAACTTTAAGTTACGCCGAACTTGCAGATCGCGCTGGTTCACCCAATGCAGTGCGCGCTGCTGGAAGTGCCTGCGCACGAAATTTGATTGCACCTATCGTGCCCTGTCACCGTGTTGTAAAAACCGGCGGTGAACTCGGGAACTATGCCTACGGATTGCACTTCAAAGAAGAGCTCTTACGCTTTGAAGGCGCGCTCCACTAGTTCAGGCAATACTGAATTTACCTTTGCTACATCTGTGGCGCTTACATCTAGATGAGTAACTAGGCGCAACGTTGTTGGACCGATCGTGCTTCCCAAGATGCCAGCCTCTTTCAGTTGAGCGTTAATCTCAGGGGCAGAGCGTTGGGCTCCTGCCAAATCTAAGACCACAATATTTGTATCAACCTCATCGGGGTTGACTGCGCGAGGAGCTACAGCAGCCACCGCTTGCGCAAGCGAGCGGGCATGGGAGTGATCTTCTGCAAGTCGATCAATATTGTTATCAAGCGCATAATGAGCTGCAGCGGCGAGCATGCCAATCTGTCGCATTCCTGCCCCATATCGTTTGCGCCAGATTCGCGCGCTGGCGATTCGCTCCTTGCTGGAGAGAACCATTGAACCAACGGGAGCGCCTAAGCCTTTAGAGAAACAGACCGAGAGAGTGTCAAAATACTTCCCGTACTCAAGAAATGAGACACCACTTGCTACATGGGCATTCCAAATTCGAGCGCCATCAAGATGCATGGTGAGGCCGAGTTTGAGAGATTCGCTTCGGAGAGTCTTTATCTCATCGAGCGATTGAACTGTGCCACCACCGAAGTTGTGGGTATTTTCTACAGCGATAGCAGTTGTCGAAACCTGATACGGGCCGGAATCTGGTCTGGCAATTCTGAGTGGATCGCTAGCTTTGAGTACTCCGCGAGGAGATTCCCAGGTACGAGTTGTGATTCCACTGAATGCGGCGCCAGCGCCGAGTTCAGCGCGCACGATATGTGAGAAAGTTTCAGTAATGAGTTCTTCGCCAGGTTTAACCAACTGGCGTATTGCGAGCTGGTTTGCCAGCGATCCGGTTGGTGTAAAAAGCCCGGCCTCAAAACCAAAGAGTGCAGCAACTCGCTCCTCCAGTGAATTTGCGGTTACATCATCACCGTAAACATCATCACCGACTTCTGCGTTCGCCATAGCAGCGCGCATTGCTTCGCTCGGTTTAGTAACAGTGTCAGAACGCAGATCAATCATGGAGCTATCTTCTCATGGTTGTGAGTCGTTGTCAGATCAGAAGGTTCCTCGAAGAGAATAGCTAAATACACACCGGTCATCATCAATCCGCCACCGACGAGGACGCGCCAGGTTAAATCTTCGTGGACGATCGCGATTCCAAAGATCGCAGCGAATATATATTCCGTCGTCAGAATAATGCCGACACTGGTTGCAGACATAAATGATTGAGCCCAGGTCTGCACGATGAATGCAAAGGCGCTGGCGAAGATAGCGCTGTAAATAACTACGGCCCAGACTCCTTGATCGTGCGGGATGTGAAACCCGTTCTTGAGGGAGGCGAGAAAGGCTAAGAAACCTACGGTAGCCATCTGGATCATGGTGAGGGCATACGGGTCCCGACCAGGGCTCCATCGACCGAGGCCAATGATGTGCAAGGCAAATAAGAGGGCACCCACCAGAACCAGGAATTCACCCTTTCCGAGTGCAAAGCCGTGTAATGAGAGCACTGCAGTTCCACATATCGCCAGTCCCACGGCTAACCACTGCATCCTGGTGATGTGATGTTTGAAGAAAGCGGCGGCAATAAGTGGAACGAATACTGCGTAGAGCCCAGTGATGAAACCGGTCTTTGCCACAGTGGTAAGAGTCAACCCAAACGTCTGAAAGATATAGCCGCCGCCAAGTAGTAAACCAGCGCACACTCCACGAAGTAAGAAGCTAGGGGAGATTTGGCGAAGAGTTTGTGGGCGAAGCAGCGCCATCATGAGTGCCGCCAAAACAAAGCGCCAAGCCAGAAAAGAGTTCACATCAATTCGGCCGAGTGAATCCTTCATAATTGCAAAGGTGCTACCCCAGACCAGAGCAACGCTCAGCAGCAGAACCGTTGGAATCGATTTGTGTTGCTTTAAATTCACTTCCGTTTGCTTCTCATTTTTTTAAGGAGCGCAATCTCTGCGCCATGTTCGGGCTCTTGGCCGGGAGTTTCAAGGATCAGGGGAGCGTTTACTACAGCAGGATGAGCGATCAACTCTTCAAAGGCCTTAAGGCCGATTTCACCTTCACCTAGATTTTGGTGGCGGTCCTTGAGAGCTCCACAGATATCCATCGAATCATTGGTATGTATTAACTTAATGCGTTCGATTCCAACCAACGAGACCAGGAGATCTAAAGTTTCGGTCATTCCGCCCTTTTTAGCGATGTCGTGACCCGCTGCAAAGACGTGACAGGTATCGAGACAAACTCCAACTTTGGGATGCCACTCGAGAGCTTCAAAGTACATCAAGAGATCGTCAAGTTTCTTAACCAGAGATTGACCTTGGCCGGCGGTAGGTTCCAGAAGTAACCAAGGATCTTCATCCTTCAACTTCTTGAGAACCGGCATCATCCCTTTTTTGATCTGCTTCCATGCAGTAGGGACATGACTCTCGTCCACTGCAGAGCCGGTATGAATGACAGTGCCCAGTGCGCCGATTTCACGAGCGCGCTTGAGCGAATACGCAGTTGATGCCAGAGAATTCTCGTAGGTGCTTTGGGTTGGTGATCCGAGATTGATAAGAAATGGTGCGTGAACATATGTGTGAATGTCTAACTCTGCAGCGCGATCTCTAAATGCGGTATCGGCTGCCACGTTAGCCTCGGGCATCGCCCAACCACGTGGGTTAGAGGCAAATACTTGAATCGCCTCAGCCTCAGTTGTTAACGCATACTCGATAGAGCGCTTAGCCATTCCGCCGGAAGTCGGCGTGTGGGCTCCGATGCGAGGTGCGGAACGAGGGCTACTGGTTGGACTCATAGGGCGAGCCTACCCGAGCGTTATGACCACCGTAGAGCCACGCTTGACCTGAGTTCCGACCTTAGGCGATACGTTGGTTACATGCTTGCCGTTACCAATCTTGCGCACAACGACCTTAAGTTGCAGATTCTCAAGTTCAGTCGACGCATAACTACCCGACAACGAGTAAACATTTGGAATGTAAACCGTGGATGATCCTTGGGAGACGATCAAGTTAACCGTTGTGCCGGGAGGCACGGGGGATGAGCCATCCGGAGTTTGTGAGATGACGTTACCAATCGCAACTGTGTCGCTGTAGGCAAAGGTCTGGTTAACCACCATGCCCGCCGCTGTTAGCTCGCTCTGCGCTTGATCACTCGTGAGACCAACATAGGATTGAATAGTCACTGGCGCTACGGTCGCAGATGGGCTGGGTGTAGGAGTAGGAGTAGGTGTCGGCGTTGGAATAACTTGCGCTCCGAGTGAAATTGTCAGCGCAACGGTCTCACCCTTCTTTAAATGTGCGCCTCCTCCAGGCGATGAAGAGATTACTTTGCCGGCAGGTACGCCCGAGTCAATCTCTTTGAGGGCGATAAAGGTTTTAAGTCCAATATCGGAGAGCGCGGTTGTTGCATCTGCTTGACTCATTCCAACTACTGAAGGAATCGATACTCCGCTGCCAGAGTCAGCCAAGAAGTAATAGCCCCCGGCGATGATCAGCAAAACAATTAAAGTGAGAAGAAATCTGATCCGGTTTCGCCTTACTCGCTTGGAAGTTTTACGACGAATTTCTCCACTATGACTCAAAGCCGGCACCTCAATATTTCCTTTTAGTGTTCCTTCAGGGATGAAAGTTGGTTTCGTTGGGTTATTTTTAATGCGAGTAGGTTCGGTAAAAGTCTTGATTCTTGTAACGAGGGTATTTCCGACGCGCACCTCGGGTCTGGCACTTTTACGTTTTGGAGTTGCAGTGGGAAGTGGTAAATCTAGATCTAAACTCAATTGGGAACGCTTGGGATCTAAATCAACTTGGATCTTCTGCAGCTCCTCTAATAGTTGCGAACAATTTTTCTGGCGGTGATCTGGATTGGGTGAGGTTGCCCTCACAATGAGTTCATCTAGAGCTGTGGGAATCCCATCAACGAGTGTGGAGGGCGCTGGAACTCGTTCATTGACATGCTTAAAGGCAATCTGGATAGGGGTTTCGCCATCGTATGGTTTGCTACCAGTTAGGAGTTCAAAGAACATAATTCCGAGTGAGTAGATATCGCTTCGAGCATCAGAGATGCCGCGCTCAACTTGTTCGGGGGATAGGTATGAGACGCTCCCCAAGACCACGCTCGACTCGACAGTCATAGTGCTACCGAGCAACCCACCGCGCGCTAGACCAAAGTCGGCGATCTTCACCCGACCATCTCTGGATATCAATATATTCTCAGGTTTTAAGTCGCGGTGGTTAATACCTAGGCCGTGCGCCTGGGAGAGAGCGCTCACCACTGGAATCATGTAGTGCAATAGCTCGCTGGGAGTTAAGCGACCCTTTTCAAAGAGCAGATCGCGCAGGGTTTGGCCGTCGATAAACTCCATCACGATAAAGACCGCAGGCGCTCCGCCCTCGTTCCAACCCTGATCTTGGATAGAGACAATATTGGGATGCGACAAGGCGGCGATCGCCTTAGCCTCGCGGATAAAACGATTTACGAACTCCTCATCGTTGGCTAGGTGAGGATGCATGATTTTCACCGCCACAAACCGGTCTAACCGCAGATCATTGGCTTTATAAATAGAGGCCATGCCTCCCGCGGCTATGAGCGAAATGAGCTCATAGCGATTATCGATAATCTCGCCGGATAGATCTGACACGCTTAAATCTTAGAGGTTAGTGCAGCCCATTCAGGTGGAAATCAGCGGCAGCGCGCGTGCCTTCCTTTATGAAATGCTCATGCTGCTGTTCTAGAAATCCCAGCATCTGCTCCTCTATTTCATATCCATCGCGGGCAAGCACCCTACGCAGTCCAACGATGGGTTCTAGATCAATCCAGATCTTTGTATCAACCGAGCCTCGAATTGAGCTCTGTCCAGAGCCCACACCTTCAATAATCAGCAATTCCACAGGAGGCACTATAAATCTATGACCTGGACCATCATTCACCCAGTCGTACTTGGAGAGTTCCACTGGCTTCTCTTCAATATGAGAGGCAGCGATCGCCTTCAACTTCTCAGAAAGGGATGTTCCAAATGGATCACTCCACCCATCGTATAAATCATCCATGTGAACGATGTATACACTGGCGCGATCTTTGTATTCCTCGTACATGAAGCGGGCGAGGGTGGTTTTACCCGCCCCCGCAACGCCATCAATGGTGATAATCACGTGGAGCTACTACTTCATTACGCTCTCTGGAAGGTTTGCAACTCGTAACCAGCGCTTCCAGCCACCAATAGCCAGCAGAACGAATATGAAGTAAAGGATGGAGGTGAGGTAGGACTTCCCATGCCAGAACTGATAGGTGTAAACCCCATCAACGACAAACCACAGGGGCCAAGCCTCGTAGCGTTCTACACACATCAATACCTGCGCGATGCAGCTTCCAACAAAACCAAAGGCATCGGTGAGCGATGCGGCCGCGCCCCAATATTTTAGAAGCGGATATAAAGAGAACCAGGCAACGGCGTAACCCGCGATCCAATAAAGATTTGTACGAAGTTTGAGTTTCGATGGCTTTGCACCTTTGGGGCCCCAGCCAAACCAACCCCAGATACCTCCGGCGACAAAGACAAATTGCAGAAGTGCACTTGCATAATATTTCTGCTCGAAGAAGAGACCCGCATAGAGCAGACTGCTGATATTCCACCAGGGCCAGGTGGCGCGAGGACCAAAGATTCCGTATGCAACCCCAACAACGGAGGTTACGAAGGCAAAGAACTCTAGATATGTGAGTTGATATCCCCATGCGGTCAACATGACGGTCATGACTGCGTGATTTATAGAATGCATGATTAAACCCCTTCCACAATTCGCATTACCGAACTGGTCATACGGTCGACCTGACGATCAGGTCCTCTCAGCCACAAAAGCGGCTCCCGTTGGGGATAACTGTAGCGCCTGCTCCTTTACCGCGCCCGAATTGCCTGGGCGAAGGCGGGTCCAGCTACCTTCAGCCTGCGCCACGTCGATGTAGTGGCACGCTTAGTGAATACCTCGAAATTTATTTTTTCGACCTCATCCACGATTCCGCAGTAGAGCTCACTTGCGGCCTGAATACAGGGTTGGCTAGCTGGTTCAAGGAGAGCGATTCCTGCGCTCGCCTCCGCCTGCAAACGCCTAACTCTTGCGATCTGAAATGCCAGAGCGCTCTTTATCTCTGGAGTGAGTCTGCGCTCTGCCAAGAGTTCTGGAGTTACACCGGCAGCTGCTAATTCATCGAGCGGTAAGTAAATGCGTCCACGATCTAGATCCTCACCGACATCGCGAATGAAATTGGCGAGTTGAAATGCGATACCAAGTTTCTCGGCTGCAGCGAATGCTGAGCTATCGCGGTATCCCAAAATTGGAACCATCTCTAGCCCGATGACTGCAGCGCTTCCGTATACATATTCCATTAAGTCGTCATAGGTCTGGTAATGCGTAACCGAAAGGTCCATCGTCATGGAGTGCAAGAAAGCCTCAAAATACGAGATTGGGATATTAAATCGATGCACCGTATCGACAAGTGCTCGCCCAATATGATCGCTGCTAGTGCCGGAGCTAATGTCGCTAAGAACTCCATCGCCCCACCGTTTTAAAAAGTCGGCCTTCTCGGAAATTGTGAGTGTAGATGCGAGGTCATCGACAATCTCATCTGCATAGCGCGCGAATCCATAGAGAGCGTGAACATGTGGTCGCTTCTCCTTGGGAAGAAGCAAAGCGGCTAAGTAATATGTCTTGCCATGTAACGAGTTAAGCCGCTTGCACTCCGCATATGAGGCGCGAAGTTCTGGGTCGGTAATTCCGGCAGCGGTTAACTCATCCACGTTACTTAATTGCTCCCACAATTCTTTCAGCGGCTAAACGGCCAGAGATCAAAACCATCGGTACACCTACACCCGGTTGGGTTCCAGATCCTGCAAAGACCACATTCTCAAAACCTTGCGCCATATTGCGCGGCCTAAAGGGACCAGTCTGGAAAAAGGTATGTGCACTGGCAAATGGGGCGCCGCGCTCCATTCCGCGCTCTTGCCAATCTAGAGGAGTGATCATCTCTTCAACTTCAATCGCCTCTGCAAAGCCGGAATATCCGCGCGACTCCATAACGCGCAACATCTCATCGCGATATCGCGGAGCTTCTTTGTGCCAGTCAATGTCGGCATCTAAGTTGGGGGTCGGAAAGAGTATGTAATACGAAGAACGATCTGTAGGAGCAAGTGTTGGATCGTCATAGGTAGGAACCGTCACCAGGAGACTTGGATCGGTCATAAGAGTCTGCTTATTGATTAGCTCATCAAAGACCCCATCCCATGACTCTCCAAAGTGAATGTTGTGGTGGGCTAAGTGGTCATATTTCCTCTTGGTACCTACTAGGAGCGTCACGCACGATGGTGAATATTTAAGGTGGGCAACTTTGCGCGGAGTGCTACCCAATAACTCGCGGTAGGCCACCGGCAGATCTGGATTTAAAATCAGCGCATCGCACTCTATGCGTTCCCCAGTATCGGTGATTACTGCGATCGCGCGATTATTGCTCTTTTCCACAGTGGTGACAGATGTGCCATATTTGAAGATAACCCCATGCTTAGCAGCCGCTCCTGCAAGTGCGCGCGGAACAGCATGCATTCCACCTTTAGGGAAGAAGACTCCATTTACCGAATCCATATATGCGATCACTGCATAAATCGCCAGCGCCTGTTGTGGGCTAACTCCCGCATACATCGCTTGGAATGAGTAGACCTTTTGGGTACGAGGATCTTTGAGGTAGTCATTGACCTTCGGCGCTAATTTACGAAAGCCACCAAGCGCTACGAGTTTAGCCAGGTTGGGTGTCAATAAATTTAAAGGTGAATCAATGTTGCGATCGATGAAGTCATTCATCTCGTACTTGTACAACTTAGTAACAAAATCGACATACTTTGCGTAACCAGCAGCTTCCGATGCCCCGATCTTCGTGGCGATCTCTTCCTGCATTCGTGCGGTATCGGCATGCACATCTAAGTGTGTGCCATCGTGATAAAAGGCACGATAAAGCGGATCTACCGGAATTAACTCCAACCAATCCTTAAGATCCTCACCGACACACGAGAGGGCATCTTGAATCAGAGATGGCATGGTAAGAACCGTTGGACCAGTGTCAAAGGAATAACCATCGCGTTGAAGTAATCCGTTGCGACCACCAGGTACGAGTTCGCGTTCAATCACTGTGACCTTGCGTCCAGCCCCGGCTAATCGCAGAGCTGCACTCAGCCCTCCTAGACCTGCGCCCACGATTACTACGTGATCGCTCTTGCCCTTTGTCTGGCGCACTAAATACCCCTTACATCTAAGAACTACGTTGAGTTGCCGCAACCGCCATCTGCGTCAAAAGTTCGGTGGCGCGTGGGGTAATTCCACCACTTACTAATGCATTGTGCGCTTTGGAGGTCATCTCACTAATGATGGATTCCAGTTCTTTGAGCGCGCCGGTGTCGATAATTATCTGGCGCAAGGTGTTGATGTGATCAATATCTAACTCTTTGCGGCCAAAGAGTTCGAGGAATTTTTCACGCGCGTTCGCATTCGCCTTGGAGAGGGTGGTGGCTACTAGGACTGTTCGCTTGCCTTCTCGGAGGTCATCACCCGCGGGCTTGCCAGTCTTCTCGGGATCCCCGAATACTCCGATGACATCATCGCGAAGTTGGAATGCTTCACCCAAAGGTAGCCCGTACTCTGAATACGTTTCAATGATTGACGGACTAAATCCTGGTGCCAGGCTGGCGCCAAAGTGGAGTGGACGTTCGATGCTGTACTTACCTGATTTAAATCGGGCAACCTTAAGGGAGCGCTCAACGCTCTCACTTGCGAGCGCTTGCTCGTATACATCCAGGTATTGACCCGCCATAAGTTCTACTCGCATCTCGTCATAGAACGGTAGCGAGCGCAAGATGAGTTCGGCGGGAGCGCCAGATTCGTGCAGCGCCTTAGCTGCCCAAATAAGCGCCAAGTCGCCGAGCAGGATGGCTGAAGCCACTCCAAATTGTTCACTGCTCCCATGTAATTTTTCATTGGCGTGCAGAGCTTCAAATTGTTTATGGATAGCAGGAGCTCCGCGCCGAGTATCTGAGGCATCCATAACATCGTCGTGGATCAGCGCGCAGACGTGGACCAGTTCCAGGCTCGAGGCGGCGCGGATGATCTGAGGCGTCAACTCGCCTCCAGCACCTACGAAGCCAATAGCGGCAAAGAGTGGGCGCAGGCGCTTGCCGCTATCTAAAAGGAAGTGGCCGAGGGCATCTGCAACGGGGTTGAGTTCGCTGCCAATACTTTGCAGGTAGCCCGACTCATGCTCGAAAAATTGAGAGAGTGAGGTATTGATCTCTGCGGTTAACCCGCCAATGCCTTCAAAATCCACGCGGTAACGGTACCCTGCTTCGCTATGAACCAGAGAACCGAAGTCGGAGCTACGTTCTCTCGGCCTACTTTTTCCAGGCCCACATTCTCAATAGAACTATTCCCACCCAAAGATGAAGCGGGGGAGGCGCGGCTTTGGTCTGCGGTTGAACAGCTCGCACCACTGAAGCCAGATTTCATATCGGTGACCTACGGCGCAGGTGGTTCAACTAGAGATCGCACCCTGCGGATTGCTACCCAGTTAACGCAGCGCACAGGGATTCCAACCGTTGCTCACCTGACATGCGTTGGCTCCACTAAAGATGAATTGATCGCGATATTAGATCAGTATCAATCAGCCCAGATCGACACCATCTTGGCTGTGCGAGGTGATCCAGTTGGAGGACCGAGCGCTCCGTGGATTGCTACCCCCGGTGGCTTTGATCATGCAGAGCAACTCGTGGAACTTGCTGCAGAACGCGGCTTTAAAGTTGGAGTGGGTGCATTCCCTGATGTGCATCCGGCATCACATGGCAATTTTGAGCAAGATGTACATGCGCTTCTGCGCAAAGAGGCGAAGGGCGCCACATTCGCGACCACGCAGTTCTTCTTCGATAGTGCGGCTTATCACCGACTCGTGAGCGCGCTCGCTGAGGCTGGATCATATTTGCCGATTATCGCTGGCGTCCTACCTGTCACCAACGTTAAGCAATTTGCCCGCATGGCCGAGTTGAGTGGCGCACCGATCCCAACACATATCGTGGATCGATTTATGAAGGTAGCAGATGATGACCAAGCAGTCGTCGAGTTAGGTATTGAGGTTGCTACCCAACTCTGTAACGAGTTAATTTCTGCAGGAGCACCTGGAATACATTTCATTACTATGAACAAGGCCTCTGCCACCGCGGAGATCATGAAGAATCTTGAGCTGCGATGACTCGCGAAGAGTATTTCCAACGCTGGAGTGAACTACATGGCGGGGCTCATGTAACTGGAATTGTTAAATGGTGGCTGGCAATCTCTTTTGCAATCTCTCGCCCACTTGTTCGGATCAAGGTTTCACCGAACGCGCTAAGTATTCTCGGAGTAATTGCCGCAGTATTTACATATACCGAAACGCGCCGGGATTACTGCATTGCGATACTCGCGCTATCGCTAGTGAGCGATGGAATTGATGGAACCGTTGCGATCTTGAGTGGCAAGGCGAGTACACGTGGCGCAATGGTTGATGCGATCTGTGATCGAATTGGAGAAACTTTCTGGGCCCTAGCTTTTTATAAATTGGGTGCACCGGCATGGATTATTGGTGCGGCATGGGTCTTTGCCTTCACGCAAGAGTATGCCCGGGCGCGCATCGGTGGCTTAGGCGATTACCAGATCGATGTTGTGACTATCGCAGAACGTCCTGTGCGAGCATCGTTCTTGGCGGTAGCTATCGTTGCTTATGATTTAAAGATTGCTGCTGCAACAACACTGGCCACGGTCTGGGCGATTCAACAGGCAATCGCCTTAGTGATGGTGATGCGTAGCGGTCACACCCGCTTGAGCGCCCCCGATAGCGTCAGCGACTAACTCAGCGCTCATCCCCACTAGCGGTAGTCCGCCACCTGGATGGGCTGAACCACCAACACAGAAGAGTCCTTTGACTGGCGAGCGATTACGCGCGCGCGAGAAGGCGGACATCGCACCATTGCTTGAGGTGCCGTATATGGATCCACCTGGAGCGTGAACCGCGTTCTGCAAATCAAGTGGAGTACGAAATTCCATAACATCTAACCGTTCGCTTACTCGCAGACCAAGTGCATCGAGTTTTGCGACTATCTTCTCGGCATACTCTGCGCCGCCGGTGCTCCAATCCCAACCGCCCTCTTGATCATGGCGAGGAGCATTTACGAGTACAAACCAAGCTTCAGTATTTTCGCGCTTCACCATAAGTGGATCATGTGGAGCACAAACATAAATGGTGGGATCTTGAACCGGGATGTGCTTGGTGAAGATCTCATCAAACTCAGCGTCATAGTCTTCTGGAAAGTAGATGGTGTGATGGTTGAGTTGGGGAGCAGCATCATCAATCTTAGAGTTATCGAGGCCAAGCAAAAGTGAGAATCCTGCCAAGGATTTTTCAGCCTGCTTTAATTTCTTACGCTCTGGTTTCGCAGATTTAACGCTACTATCTAGTAGTTGGTTGTAGACGATTTCGGCATCGGCATTGGCAACTACTAAGTCCGCGCCGATAAATTTACCGCTCGCCAAAGTTACACCTGTAACCGAATCTGATTTGGTATTGATCTTTGCCACGGGGGAGTTGAGATGAATATCAACGTTGAGCAGACGGCAGCGATCTTCCAAGGCAACGCTTAACTGTCCGATACCGCCAGCTAGATGCCAGGCTCCAAAACTCGCCTCAACAAATGCGATGGTGAGCAGAGCCGCGGGGGCTTTGCGAGGATCAGATCCGGTGTACGTGGCGTAGCGGTCAATGATCTTCTGAATATGTGAATCCTTTGTGTATTCAGCGCTTACCTGGCGCAAGGATTTGAGCGGTGCAATCTGTCGGATCCCGCGAATCAAATCGCGCCGCTTGAGCAGTGACCAGATAGAGGTCAACTCCGATTGCACAAATGGAACTCTCGAAATATCCCACATCACCTCGGCGCGTTGTATCAGGGAGTGCCAGGTGTTGCCCGCTTCAACTCCTAACGCTGTGTCAATCGCCGAGCAGGTTTTAGGTAGGTCGAGATTTACAAAGTCAACGCTCTTACCATCTGCAAAGTTATAGGTGAAGGCGGGATCAACGGCTTGGATGTTAAGGACTCGCTCAAAGCGCGGACCAGTCTTAATAAAGAAGTCTTTAAAGATAGCGGGAAGTGTTAAAAGCGAGGGCCCGGTATCAAAAGCATAATCACCAATCCACTCGGTGCGACATTTGCCGCCAGTGCGATCTGATGCCTCGTAGATCGATACTTCGTGTCCCTGTCTGGCTAAGCGGGCAGCCACGGTCAGTCCGCCGACTCCAGCGCCAATGACCACTATCTTCGACACTTACGCCACGCTCCGTCCGCGCCACACAAGTTGGCCAGTTGATTTCAGATACCACGACTTCGCTATCAAGTAGATGAGCGTCACGATAGCCAAGGGGTGCAATAAAGCCGAATTACTCCTGCTCCTGGTTCGAAGATCAGTTACCAGCCGCGAGAGTACGAGTGCAAAATATCCCAACCAGGCTGCACGAAAACCCGAGAGCGCAAGAAGAAGCGGAAGGACTCCAGTCACAAAGAGATAGGTGGATGTGGCAATCGCACCAATCGGCGAACCAAATGCGCGCCACAACGATTTGGTATATCCCGCAAAGAGTTCTTCTTGGTTTGTGTACATGCGACAGGTCGCAACTTCGCTTCCTTCAGCAACACCGCCCTTGTAATCGCTCTTAACCAGCAAGCGGGCGAGCTCCAGATCATCTAATACTTCGTGACGGATCGCCTTGTGCCCGCCAGCGCTGATGTAAGCCTCGCGGCGAACAATCAAGAACTGGCCATTGGCAATCACCATTGAGGCAAATGTTGCTCGTTCGGCAAAGCGCAACGGCACCGATGAGAGCCACGACCACTGCAGCAATGGCTGGATCAACCTTTCAAAGAAGCTCTCTGCTAGTTGATGTGGGTAGGGCGAGATGAAATCCCATCCAAACTTATTCATGTCAGTGATTGCCGCTGCGATACCGTTTTTTGTTAAGCGTACATCTGCATCCACGAAGACCAGGTACTCACCGGATGAGTGAGTTACTAGTTGATGGCAGGCGAAATTCTTGCCGAGCCAACCTTCAGGTAGTTCGAGACCTTCGTTACTCTGGATTCCTTCAATGTTTGTTAGAAGCGCTCCTGTGGAATCGGTGGAATGATCGTTCAAAACAATGATCTCGCTGGTGGTCAAGAGTTCTGATGCCTTGATCGAACCCAGAACTGCTTCGACATTCTTCTCCTCGTTGCGCATCGGGATGAGAATCGAAACTTTTCCTTCAAGCTGAGCCGCGTCGCGATTTCGCACCACACGCATTGATAGGGAATTGACCACGGTGAATAAGAGTGGAATAGCCGTGAGAATAAGAATTACCAACATAAGTTAGGCGGTATCTGGTCGGCCAAAGCGCAGTTGAAAGATATAGGGGATGAGATAAACGAAGAAAAGCGCTCCAACATATATGCCTATATTTTTATGATGGAAGTAAAAGATATTTCCAATTACTCCACCGATGAGAGTCCAAAAGAGCAGAATGTCGGGGGCGAGTGAGTTAATGGAGTTCTTCCGTCGATCGTGAGATAAGAGAGCATTTAAGAGCGCCATCAACCCCATTCCCGCAAAGAGCCATCCTGCGGCATTTGATAGTGGAATCATGGGTTCATAAGGCACATGAGGCCCGACTAACTTCCAGCTCCAGCGTCCGGCATCGACCATTTGGGGATCCAAAAATAAATCCCAGATCATTAAGCCGAGTCCGCCATAAATAAATACCCAGTGGGCTGCGGCGCGACGCGCTGCGATGAGTATTGGGTAGGAGAGCATGATCCAAGCAAAGGGAACAAGTAGCGGTACTCCAAACACCTGCACGCCTAAAGAATGATCGTAGTGATAGCGCCCAAAGGGCCAACCGGTCTTAACTCCAACAGTCTCGATCCCAAGTCCATAGGCAAAGGAAATGATCGTAAAAGTAATTGCGAAGAGTGGACCATGGACCAAGAATGCATGGAAGATCATCGCTGCTGCGCCCACATAGACGGTGGCAAGAGTTATATCTAACAGAACACTGCCATGGACGAGCGGGTAGGCGATTTGTAATCCGATGGTTGCAAGTACCGCGCAATAAAGCAGACCAAGTTGTTTACGCGAGACAGATCGCCGCGAGTACCTGCGCGGGCGAAACTGGTGGGTGGTCACCCGTTTATTCTGCCCTACTTGGTGCTTGTAGTAGAGCCGCGAACCTCGCGGAGGGCAAAACGAGCGAACAATTCTTCGGAGTACCACTGCTGGGAGTGAGTTTGGGCAATCGCTGCTTTGTGTGCCGTGCCCTTGTAAGCGAACTCCCTGACTGCAGCGCTATTACTCCAGATCGAGAGAGTGCCTTGCAAGCCGATCGGTGCCTCGCCAATGCCGATTGCACTTTCAACGCCCGCGCATCCGCGCAGACTTTCGATAACCGGAGGCACAGCTCGCCAGAAGCGCAGATTTTTGCGCCAGCGGATTCGAGCCCGAGTTATGGCAAGGACCTTGCCCTCCCAACTCTTAGCAAGTTCGAGATCCGCCACAAATGGTTGGGCCTTGGACCAACTTCCATGAACTGAGATAGGAGTTGCGACATACCGAGATTCGGTCAGGGCGAATTTTCGCCACGTATTCACTAAATCACTCCGGTCAAAGCTGGCGAGCTCTGACTTCTTTATTGCGATGATCAGCCCCCACAAAGTGGGATCGGCATCGCGCGGAGTAAAAGTTTGACCGGTGCCGGTACCGATTAACTTAAAGAAGGAGATCGCAGGATTGCGTTTGAGTGCAATCCGATCACTTGCCATATGCCAGATCGCACGTGGCATAGAGCTAGAGCGGATCCGCCATAGATAGATGACGGTGATCATTGAGCCATGGCAGCGGTGTGAATGATCTCGGCAATAACTTCATTTGGACTATCCCACATCGGTGCATGACCCGACTGCGACAAAGTTACCCAGCGGGCATGAGCCGGAGCCAAAGTTCGCTCTTGCATCGTCTGCGCCGGCAGTGTGTTATCGGTATCGCCAAAGATAATTGTCACGGGAATTTCAGTTGAGATAGTTTTGTCAAAGCGACGTTTCATCATTCCATCCCAAGCGGGAAAGTAACCTTCGGATGAGCCGTATGCCACAACGGCATCGACAATTACCTCGTGGGGGAGTTCGCGCCATTTCGGGCTTACTTCAAAGAATCCCAATTTACGTGCCCACTGTTGCTTCATTAAATTGTCGGCGTACTTATATGTGTAATGCGCCATTGCGCGCGATGATGCACCCAATGCAGTGCGATGAGTTGAGGGCACTAACCACAACCCTGCCGGCGCCAAACCAATCACACTTAATGTGCGCTCTGGAAAAGCGGCGGCTAATTCAAGAGCAATCCAGCCACCTAATGAATTTCCAGAGAGGTGGGCTTTCTCAATTCCGCGCATATCCATCTGCTCTTTAATCAATACCGCAAGTGAGTGTGGATCCATAGCTTGATCTGGATCAAAGGCGGATTTGCCATGTCCCGGAAGATCGAATGTGATGACTTGGAACTTTTCTTGCAACGCTGGAGCAATGGTCTTCCACGAGGTTGATGCCGAACCCATGCCATGCAATAAGATCAATGGCAGACCCTCACCGTGACTCTCGAAGGCAAGTTCCATGCTCGGTACTTTACTAGTCCCTCAAATCGGCTGCTTTAGGCGTGGAATATCCAAGTCTTGGCAATAGTGAAGATGGAGATGGCAAAGAGAAGGTAGGCAAAGGAGCGACGCAGCAGTTGCACTGGTACGTGCTTGGTGTTGTGCGAGGCAATCAGCGACACCACAACCGCTACAGCTCCAATGCCCATTGGGATTCCCCATTTAACCTCATGCCAGACCGAGTGATGTCCTATAAAAGAGGTGAGGGAGTTGATGGAGATGATCAAGAGCGAGGTTCCAGCAGCCTTGTTCTGTGGGGTGTTATAGAAAAGGACCAAGACAGGTATTGCGAGAAAGCCCCCACCAACACCAAAGACTCCTGTCATGGCACCGATTGTCAGAGCAATCGCTATAAGCACACCGAGTGACATGCGGCGTTCGACATCCGCTTTAATGGGGCCGCGCAATGTGGCTGCCCCAGCCAACAAAAGTATTAGGGCAAATCCCGTCGTGATAAATGAATTGGGCAGATGCTTAGAGAGCTCTGCTCCGCCGATATTTGTAACAAGTCCTATGCCCCAAATAGAGAAAGCCTCACGATATAAAACCTCATGCGTTCGCATTTTGGGTAGGGCTCCAGAGAATGCGGCCAAGAATACGATGCCAAGCGCTGCTGTCGTAGCTTGTGTTGGAGTGAAGTGAAAAACGTAAAGCAAAATCGGCACCGATGTGAGAGCTCCGCCGGCGCCAACAAATCCAAGGACCGAACCAATGAAGAGGCCACTTACTATTGCAAGCAGTGCATCCATAAGAGCATCTTGCCTTATATTTGCAACTGCATAAGTTAAGGGCAAAGTGAATTTATTGATTTCACCTGAATTAATTGCGTTTAACTTGTACCGTATACCAGTGGGATTGCACTCAAAGAGACCAGAGTTACGCAGAGTCCGGCAATCTTTAGGTCACATTCGGATGAAAGTCGATGACCTTGATCCACTCATAAGTCGCTGGGAATCGGTATGCGGATCGGTGACCATCAGTATCGGCGACGGTATGACTGCTGACTACGCAGATGACTTGTATGAAGCCAGCAAATTTGAAGTAGATCACCTAGTCATTCGGACAGAGGACCCTTCGATCACGATCACGTTGAGAGCCAACCAGGTTTTTGAAAAGCAACTTGGGGAGTTACCCCACATTGCAAGTCTTGCGGCGCTGGAGCAGTAATTTCAGCAACTGTAAATTGTTTTTGCGGTGACCAGTTACCTTGGCCCAAATCGTTAGTACCAGCGATGGAGACGGACCAAGTTCCGGAGACCGGCGAAGTTAAAGTCAAAGTTGCATCCTTGATGTCATCTTGAATTGCGTAATTTTCCCTTGTAACCGCTCCTGTAGGAGAAATAAACTCTGCAAGAAAAGCTGTCGTTCCAAAACTGACTTCAGATTGTTGAACATCTGAGGCTAATATCGTTGCGATTAGGTTTCCGTTGGTGGACGTCAATGTGAAGTTAGGTGCAATAACTGATTGCAAAACCGGCGGAACTGTAAAGTCTTGTGGTGCTGACCAACTTCCCTGACCGGTTGCGTTTATAGCTGCAACAGCAACTGTCCAGTCTCCAGAATCTGCATTGGGCTTTATGAGATTTAGCGAGCCATCAATTTCTAGATTGTCAGATGCCACCGTGACTGGAATTGTGAACGTTGCATTGCCAAGAACGAAACGAGCAACAAAGGAGGTTGCATGGAATTCAGAAACGATTTTCATTAGGTTTTCTGATGGAATCGTCGCTGTTAAATCTCCTGAGTCAGTTGAAACCTCAAAGTCATCGGATGCAACCATAGGCAGTGGATCTTTTTTCGCTGTTTGCAATTTTGCGGCAACCCAGATGAGTTTGCCGTTCTTTCTTTGGCATTGAAGAATCGAATTTCCTTGCCGACTGGCGGTTCCGACCTTTTGGCACGTAGAGCCCGCCTTGGTAGAGGAGGCTTGGGAGATTTCGGTATTAACCCCAGAGATGGCTAAAAACATGAGCAGAGAAATAACCCATGCACCTCTGGGAACTTGCTTCACACGAATAACCCTAGACCTCTACTCGTTGACTTCTCTTTTACGCATGAGTTGCCTCCCCCGAGGGGCCTGGGAGGGTACATATCTTGGGGCTAACCCCTCTGAGGGGACTACTTGCCCCTGTCACTCCCGGGGACTATCTTTCGAACATATGTTCGAATCAGCCATGAACCCGCCCCCCAATACCCCTGGATCCGTCCCAGGGGCCACTGGCACGGGCGGGGAGGTCCCGGGGGTCTCTGGGGCCAGGGTGATTGCTCCGGAGGGTGAGCCGCTTGAGTTCATTTATAAGGGGCGGCGCTTTCATGTGCACGCGATTGTCTCGAGGTGGCGTGAATCTGGTGGCTGGTGGAACCGTATCGATGATGGTCGCCTTAAGAAGGGTCCGCTTGAAGATGTGATCTTCGATGATGGGGGTAAGGCGATCTGGAGGGTGGAGGCAGCCCCTGAGGGGGCGCTGGCGACCTTTGAGATTGAGTTGGATGAGATCACTGGCAAGTGGCAGATCCGCCCCACATCTAGACCCTCATGAAACTTCCATTTACACATTTATCGGTGGCTAGTGGCTACTCCTTTAAGTATGGGACTGCCTTGCCACAAAAATTGGTGGAGCGAGCTGCAATTCAAGGAGCTGGTGCAATTGCACTGACTGATCGTGATGGTGCTGCTGGGGCAATTAGGTTTGCTAAGAGCTGTGAAGAGATGGGTGTGGCACCAATTCTTGGTGTCAACTTAAGTTTTCTGCAGAAGAAATATCGCGTCACTATTTTTGCGCAAGGTGATGGGTTGGGTGCTTTATATCGACTGATCACCAGCATTAATTTGAGTGAAGATAAATTACTTACTTATAAAGTTTTGGCTGAGGCATCGCAGTATTCGTCGCAATTGATTTTGGCGCATGGTGTCGATTCGCAATTGGGTGCTGCTATCAATGCACGCAGAACTGAAGAGGCAATGTCTATTTATGGGGCGGCGGCTGATTTATTTGCGGGACAGGTGATTGAGTGTACGTCGCACTTGCGCGCGGGTACCGGGCCGTTGTCGACCACATATGCAGCAAGGATGTTGGGTTTTGCGCGTGATCATAATCTGCCTGCGATATTAACTAATGCGGTGCGGATGCTAGATCGCGCCGATGGGCCAGTGGCGGATGTTTTGGATTCGGCGCGTAAGTTGGTGCCGTTGCATTACAAACATGTAGAACGTAGTAATAGTGAGGCATATTTAAAGAGCCCCGCTGAGATGGCATGGGTGGGTGATGAGATTGCACGCGCTGCAGGAGAGCGCAATGGCAATCGTTTGTTAGCTGATACCGAAGATTTGGCGCAGAGGTTGCGACTATCTGCGCGGCGTGACATCGGGTTAGGTGCGATTCATCTGCCGCATATCGCAGATCCTTTGGAGTTGCGTCATAGAACTCGCGCTGCCTTGTCGCGTTACACGGGGGAGTTATCTGTAAAGGCGGCGATGCGTTTGGAGGAGGAGCTCGAGACTGTTACAACGTTGGGCTTTGAGCCTTATTTCTTAAGCGTTGCAGCGGTGGCCGATATGGCGCGGGCACGGGGAATCAGGGTGGCGGCACGGGGATCTGGTGCGGGCTCCTTGATCTGTTATTTACTGGGGATCTCTGGGGTAGAGCCCATTAGCCAGGGCTTATTGATGGAGCGCTTCTGTTCGGTATTGCGCGCGGAGTTACCCGATATTGATATCGATGTGGAGTCCGATCGCAGGCTAGAAATATATAGCGCGGTCTTTGAACGTTATGGATTTAAGAGCGCGCAATACAAGCCGGGGGACGATAGTTCGACAGCGACTGTGGCGATGGTAGAAACGTATAAGGCGCGCCATGCGATCCGCGATGTGGGAGCGGCGCTGGGGATTGCTCCGATGGAGATTAATCTGATTGCCAAGTCGATGCCGCGCATTAGATCGCGCAATATTCAAAAGGCTCTGGAGAACCTGCCAGAGCTACGTAGCCTCAACCTCAATAGTCCGATGCTCAAGATGGCGATCAGTTTGGCTGGAAGGTTAGATGGTCTACCGCGACATCTGGCTATGCATCCATGTGCCGTTGTTCTATCTGATCCAGGGCTGCTTGATTACGCGCCTCTAGAAATTAATGCCAGCGGTTATCCCATGTTGCAATTTGATAAGGATGATGTCGAAGCGGTTGGGTTACTCAAGCTCGATATCTTGGGCGTGCGGATGCAGTCGGCGATTGCGTATGCGTTAGATGAGATTAAACGAGTCGATGAGGTCGATCTTGATATCGACGCTATCCCACTCGATGATGCGCCGACCTTCGACTTAATTAAATCGGCGCGTACCTTGGGGATCTTTCAGATCGAAAGCCCGGGGCAGCGCGAACTCGTCGGCAAATTTGCACCAGATACCTTTACCGATCTGATTATCGATATCTCACTCTTTAGACCGGGGCCGGTTAAGAGCGACATGATCGTTCCCTTTCTTAATGGCAGACAAGGGCTCAAACCGCGCGATCTGATTCATCCTGATCTGTATGAGGTGCTGCACGAGACCGAGGGCGTTGTTGTCTTCCATGAACAGGTGATCCAAGTTATTGCGATCATGTCAGGTTGTACCTTGGCTGAAGGAGATGAGCGCCGGCGCAAGATGGGAAGCCCCGAAGGTCAGATCGAAGTTCGCGATTGGTTCTACCCTGCGGCGTTGGCGCGCGGCTATACCCACGCCGTAATCGATGAGGTCTGGGAGATCTTGCGATCTTTCGCCTCCTTTGGATTCTGTAAGGCACATGCTGCAGCCTTTGCGCTGCCTACCTATCAATCGGCCTGGCTTAAAACCCATTACATGGCGCCCTTTATCGCAGGGCTCTTAACGCACGACCCTGGCATGTATCCCAAGCGTCTGATCTTGGATGAAGCTCGCCAATGGGGGATCGCTATTAAGCCGATCGATGTCAATAAATCCGATCGCAATTATCGAGTAGAACGTGTGGAACTTGATAGCGATACCCGCGCGCCGTACTTAGCTCCGGATTTAAAGAGCACTGGTAAGAGTCTGTCGCTACCTGATGCACGTGGTTATGCCATCCGTATGGCGCTGCGCGATATAGCGGGGATCAACGATGCTGAGGTAGAGGGAATTCTGCGCTCGCGTCCCTACCTTGATCTGGCAGATTTTGTAGCGCGCTCTAGTGCAAGCCGCCCAGTATGTGAGGCGTTGATCATGGTGGGGGCCTTTGATGAGTTACATCAACTCGATCAGAGTAATTTGAATCGTCGCGATCTGTTGTTGCACTTACAAGATCTTTATAAGTTATCGAGCACCAGCGTGCGCGGTACCGCCACCAATCAGATGGTGCTTGGTCTTACACCGCCGCCACTTGAGGCGAGTGGGTTACCGGGATTGTCATCGGCGGAAGAGGTCCGTCATGAACTAGATCTCACAGGGATGGATATTTCGCGCCACATGATGGAGTTCTATGGAGAGTTTCTCAATCATGTAGGAGCGGTGCGTTCATCAGATCTGATCCATAAACGCTCTGGCGAATCGGTCTTGGTTGCGGGAGTGAAGGTAGCGCTCCAGATGCCACCGATCCGTTCTGGTAAGCGGGTGGTCTTTCTGACGCTTGATGATGGCTTTGGTTGCAATGATGTGACCTTCTTCGAAGATATTCAACAGAGCAGTGGCGGTCTGATCTTTTCGTCCACCTTGTTCCTGGTGCGCGGTGAGGTGCGGCGTACTGGTCCGCGCGGCATCTCATTGCGGGCGACCCAGGCGTGGGAGTTAACCGAGTCTTACGAGAAGTGGCGTAATCTGCGAGTTTATGAGCCAGAGCATGGATGAGATCGCAACGATCCTCCATGTCGATATGGATGCCTTTTACGCATCAGTTGCAGAGAAAGACGATCCATCGCTACGCGGCAAGGCGGTAGTGGTTGGAGCAGGTGCGCGAGGTGTTGTCTTATCTGCCAACTACGAAGCTCGCAAATTTGGAATCCGCGCCGCGATGCCAGTGGGCCGCGCTCAACGGATGGCGCCACATGCCATCTTTGTTGTGCCAAACCACAAACGCTATAGCGAGGTATCGCAGAGCATCATGGAGATCTTTGGAAGTTACACCCCGCTGGTCGAACCGATCTCACTCGATGAGGCATTCCTAGATGTCACAGGGTCGCGCAAATTAATTGGCGATGGCCCCACTATCGCCAAAAGGATCCGCGCCGATGTTTATGAGCAGGCAGGTATTACCTGTTCGGTAGGGATAGCGACCACCAAATTTATTGCCAAGTTAGCATCACAGAAATGCAAACCTAACGGGATGCTCGAAGTTGATGCAGATAAGGTAATTGATTTTTTACATCCACTTCCCGTTAGCGCGGTCTGGGGAGTTGGTCCTAAGACAAATGAAGAACTGTTACGACTGGGGTTACGAACGGTGGGCGATATTGCTAAAACTCCGCGCCAAACTTTGATTCGCGCCTTAGGTGAAGCCAATGGAACTCACCTCTATGAACTTGCCTGGGGACGTGACTATCGCCCCGTCACTCCAGATGAACCAGATAAAAGTATTAGCGCCGCCGAAACATTTTCGCGCGATCTGGAGGATGAGGAAGAGATTTTGCGCGAACTCTTGCGACTTACCGAGAAAGCCAGCGCCAGATTGCGCGCCCGCCAGATGTCGGCACAGACGATCTCCATTAAGGTGCGCTTTGCAGATTTCAAAACTATCTCGCGCTCCAAAACAGTCACTCTGCCTATTAATGGAATGCAGGAGTGTTACGAGGTTGCAAAGAAGTTATATCAAGCGCTCAAACTCGATCGGGCACGGATTCGTTTGATCGGAATCAGTCTAGAAAGTCTGGTCGATTCGGAAGGTGCTCCTGTCCAACTCGAACTGGGGGAGCGTGAGAACGGTTGGCGCGAGGCGACCCGCGCGATGGATCAGGCCAAGGCGCGCTTTGGCGACTCCTCAGTTCGCCCGGCACGACTTGTCAGGCGCTCCCAGAAAGAACCTGAGAGTTAGAAGAGCGCCTTCTCAGCAATTTGAGAGGTAACAGTCACGATTCTAGATGGCGCGTCTTGCCAACCCTGCTCTATTCTTTCG
>CAIMNT010000166.1 GCA_903842855.1 uncultured Actinomycetes bacterium | reverse complement strand
GTCATCGTGAGCTGCGTGATATTCGCCGGCTAGCACTGGATCTAATTCAAGTCTGTTCTGCATATCAGCCATCAATCCAGAACTCTCGAGCGTTGAAATAGCGCCGGTTAATCGAGGACAGGTGGCGTAATAGAAAGTTGGGAAAGGGGTGCCATCCGATAAGCGAGGCGGGGTTTCGACGACAACAGGCTTGCCGCACGGACAGCGGTGAGCAATTGCGTGAACATCGCGTGGAGTGCGACCAAGTTGTCGTTCAATCGCTGCAAGATCCTGCTCGGTTGGTTTTTCACTCATTGATTTTGATGTGCGCTATCGATGGTTGAAATTAATCGTGAATACCAAGGTGTACCGCCAGGTGCGACACCTTCAATGGGAGCGACTGGTACCGTCTGTGCGGCACTAGTCTGCGAGTTAGAAAGCACAACATACTCACGCTCGCCAGGAAAGACGTAGTGCAGGCGGATACGTGCCTGCGAAGCAACAAATGTAGGGTCGGTCCAGAGAGTTAACTCTTTCTCCGCCTCCTGCAACGTTGCATTGGATTGGGCCAACTGCACCTTATACGCATCGATCTGAGCGCGCTGCGCAAAATAACTATGAAGCGGCGGAGCCAAAGTAATTGCTAAGACTAAAAGCACCGTGGCGAAGGCTAAGCTCCGCCCGGAAATGCTTTTGAACATCAAGGACTCTTATTGGTTAGCCATTAAAACGTGGGAAGGCCCCGCGTCCAGCGTACAAAGCAGACTCCGCAAGCTCTTCTTCGATGCGAAGAAGTTGGTTGTACTTTGCCACGCGCTCAGTACGAGCAGGTGCGCCAGTCTTGATCTGTCCACATTCCAACGCAACTGCAAGATCAGCAATAGTCGTATCTTCGGTCTCACCTGAGCGGTGTGACATCATTGAACGGTAAGAGTTGCGATGTGCAAGAGATACTGCATCGATTGTCTCTGTCAGAGTTCCGATTTGGTTTACCTTAACAAGCAGAGCATTTGCAGCGTTCTCTTTAATTCCGCGAGCTAGACGTTCTGGATTTGTTACAAAGAGATCATCTCCAACGATTTGAATCTTAGAACCTAGTTCTGCAGTCATCTTCGACCAACCAGCCCAGTCATTCTCATCGAGAGGATCTTCGATTGACACGATTGGGTATGAGGCTACTAGACCGGCGTAGTAAGCGATCATCTCATCGCTGGTCTTCTTCTTTCCTTCGAAGGCGTAAGTACCGTCCTTGAAGAACTCTGTGGCGGCAACATCCATGGCAAGAGCAATGTCGGTTCCTGGTTTGAATCCTGCTGCTTCGATTGCTTCGAGGATCAAATCGAGCGCAGCGCGATTGCTCTCTAGATTAGGAGCGAAACCACCTTCATCACCGACGCTAGTACCTAGACCACGCTTCTTCAGGACCGCCTTTAGTGCGTGGTAGATCTCGGCGCCCCAACGCAGGGACTCCTTAAATGATTCGGCGCCAATAGGGGCGACCATAAACTCTTGAACATCAACATTTGTATCAGCGTGAGCTCCACCATTGAGGATGTTCATCATTGGAACTGGCAAGGTGTGCGCTGTTGGTCCACCGATGTAGCGGAAGAATGAGAGATCGGCGCTATCTGCTGCGGCCCGAGCAGCAGCGAGTGAGACACCGAGGATTGCATTGGCACCGAGGCGAGACTTGTTCTTTGTGCCATCCAGAGCCAACATTTCAGCATCGATAAGGCGTTGATCTTGTGCGTCATAACCAATGACCGCTGGAGCTAGTTCATCGATAACGAAATTGACGGCTTTTTCTACACCCTTTCCGCCATAGCGCTTTCCGCCATCGCGAAGTTCGGCAGCTTCGAAGGCACCTGTAGATGCTCCGCTAGGAACTGCAGCGCGAGCGCTTGTTCCATCTTCTAGAAGTACTTCCACCTCAACAGTTGGGTTTCCGCGAGAATCTAGAATTTCGCGAGCGTGTACTGCATCAATTAGTGCCACAGGTTTCTCCTTTTAGTTGTTATGGGTTAATTCTAGCGAGTTGAATCTGAAGCCTCGGCCTCATAGGCATGAATCCGATTGATATAGGACTTGGTCGCGGTGCGCAGCGCGATCTCCGCGTCAATCCCTAATTTCTGAGCCTGATCCAATATGCCTAAGAGGATCTCTCCCAGCTTTATCTCATCAGTATCGCCGGCGATAGTGACTGGGTGGGCAACGGGAAGTGAATAACCATATTTATCTGCGCGATAGATGACCTTGGCGGCTAGTGCCATTGCCGGCTGCGCAAATGGAACGCCATCGGTGGCTGAGGTTCGCCCCTTCTCTTCACGCTTCTGCTTCTCCCAATTTTCCAAGACGTCATCAAAGGTGACTTCCGAGTCAGTAAAGACATGCGGATGGCGGCGGATTAATTTATCCGCAATGCCACGTGCTACATCTTCAATAGAGAATGAATCGCTCGGATCTTCTTCAGCTATGGCAGAGTGGAAATAGACCTGGAGTAAAACGTCTCCGAGCTCTTCGCGCATCGCGGTGCGATCTTTTTCATCGACCGCTTCAGAATATTCGTAGGCTTCCTCGAGAAGATATTTCAGGAGCGACTCGTGAGTCTGCTCTGCATCCCACGGACAACCGCCTGGTGAACGGAGTCGATGCATGACCTCTTGAAGTCTTAAGAGCTCAGAGGTCATGATCGCGCGTGAACTACTTTGTCGTTGTCGTTGTGGATGTCGCTGTGGCAGGTGGGTTAACAGTTACATTTGTTGCATCCCACGTTCCATACTTCTTATCGATCTTGACGCCTTCTTTGGCGGCTTGGGCACGTACTAAACCTTGAACTGCAGCTCCAGAATTTGAAACAGAGGTGCCCTGCTTTTCAACGAGAGCGGTCAGCGCCTCAACGTAAAGTATCTCTCGTACATATCCTGGGAAGTCTGTTGATGCGATGCTGGCAGAGACCTCGCCAGATTTAAGTTTTGCAGCGCTTCCCTCTTGCTTCAAGATTGCGGCTTGGCGCGCAGACACTTGAGCATCGGTTACCGTCACACCCTGTGCTGCCGCTGTATCGGCCAGAAGGGTAGAGATGATGTAGTAGTTGAGTTCTTCAGCAGTGAGGGCGGAGCCGAAGGCCAATTGCAT